>CAYVCF010000027.1:0-11353 GCA_964450135.1 Candidatus Woesearchaeota archaeon | reverse complement strand
AATTAAATAAATCCCGATTGAAATCTGAAGATAATAAGGCGGAATCATCTTTGCAACTTCAAAAATTCCATTTGGTCCAACAAGATTTGCTAAATTTCCAAGACCTTCAACACTTCCCCCGCCAAGTCCAGAGAGATCTAATTTAATTAAAATTGCAGTAATCATCGACGCTAAACCAACAACAACCCCTGACAAAAGCGGAGCCAAAAAAGTCATATTGCTTTTCATATCAGAAATAATTTCCGCGAGCATGTCTCTCAAACGCGCAGTTATTTTGTTAATATTTTTTACATATTCTGAAATGCTCATCAAACTTGTTGCTGCGATTCTCAAACCTTTCTTGCTTGACTCTACTAAAATCTGCATGCTTATTGCAATCAAATCCGACGGATAAGAAACAATCGCTCCGCGATTAGAATCAAAAATTGACTTTTCCAAACTCATTCCCATTTGTTGAATATTGTAATTAACTTTTCTGAAAAAATATTCTGTCATCAGACCTTTTGAGGACTCTGCGATTCTTCCGAAAACTAATTCGGGCGGAGTTCCGTTTCCAATTCTATTTCCCAGTTGAAAAAGCGAGTTATTAAATTCTTGTTCAAGTTGGCGAGTATTTTTTCTCGCGACAATTAATTCTCTTGTTCTTTTTTTCGCGCTAATTGAAAAGAAAAGGGCAACACTTAATGGAACCAGCAAACTCAATAATAAAGCCCCTACTCCAAATGGTCCGGAAATTCCAGCCCCAGCGTCGAGAAAACCAAAAATTTTGCTATCTCCAAAAAAACTCAAACCAATTTCTGCAAAACTATAATCTTTTTGAAGTCCGATTAATTCAGGAAAATTTGTATACTGAAAAATAAACGGCAAAAATCCAAACAATAAAAATGGAAGACAAATCAAAAAAGAAATTAAATAAACTTTTTTATTTTTATATTTTGAATAATACGGATTTTTTTCAAGAAGTTCTGTCTCGCCATATCCTCCTGGACGCAAAAATAAAATTTTATCTGTCAAATAAAAAACAATAAATGGGACGATCATATTAAATAAAACAACTACATGATACCATTTTAAAAAATCTCCAATCATCGCGCTCGCAAGAGGAAGCAATGCAAGACCCAGCGTCGGCAAAACCACTCCGAGCATATAAACATTTGTCAAAGGGCTTCTAACATCATGCGTAAATAAAAGCATTTTGTCATAAACTCCATCGAGAACAACCTGCAAAGATTTTTCCAAAATAAAAATTCTTCTATCTTCGCTTGGCTCAAATAAACTGCTTTGAATTAAATGAAATGACTCTATAAATTCAACAGAATAATCTCTCCATGTCTCAAGATAATTATCCAAACTCTCTTTTATCGACGAGAATTTCCCAATTTCAACATCATAAAATATTTTTTTAAAATCAAGCGCGAGTGGCGGAGAAAGATGTTCTGATGCAAACCCGATTGCTTTTTCCAAATTAGAAGTGTGTCTCATATAAACAACAATATAAAGAATTGCAGGAACCATTTGCGAACTCGCTTTTAGTCGCCACTGATTTGCAAGTCGTCGAGGATAACCTTTTACAAAATAAAATAAAAATAGCGAAAGAATTACAACTAAAATAAAAAATGAAAACGGGAATTCTGCAATGCTTCCCTTGACAAACGCGATTGCAACAGAAATAATCAAACCAATAAAAAAAATTGCAATTAAACTCATTACACTCAAACCAAGCGCCTGCCATGGTTCAACATTCAAATGCGCGATGTTCAAAAATTTAGAAATTTCTTTTGAATCTTTTTCAGAGACCTTTAATTTAATTAAATTTCCCAAACTATGGCACCATTTTTCATAACGAGAAAATTCTGGAATCATTTCTTGTCTGAATTTCAAATATTCGTTGCTCTTTCCAACAACAGAACTTTTAATTTGATTTTCAATTCGCGCAGAATGTTTTTTCAAAATGTCGTCGACGCGCGGTTTGTCTGAAAAATTATTTGGGTTCATTTTAATTTAGAGGAAATAATTAATTTTAATTTTTTGATTATTTGTTTAAAATTTTTTTCATTAAATTCTAAAAAAGAACCATCAACTTGTTTTCCCTCATAAGAACTTTTATTTCTTTTCAACCGCAAATCTTGTAATAAAGAAATTTCCATTTCTGAAAAAGAATAATCTTTGAGGGTATCAATCAACTCTTTATGCGCATTAGTCCCAATCACCTTAAAACCATCAAGCAAAATTAAAGCAGAAGAAAGTTCCTTGATAATCTCATAATAAGATTCGGTTAAGATAGTAGCAAAGGTTTTTGAATTTAACAGCAAACAAGCGTCTTCTCTAAGTTTAATTATTTCTAAAATTGATTCCACCTTTTTTTTGTCTGAGTTTGTTTTTATTTTCATTCTAAATCAAAATAACCCTTTAATACAATTCCGTTGACTAGATTAGTTTTTAATTTTTCAGGTATTTTTTTTGGGCTTTCGCTATACATTAAATGAATCTTTCTGTTAAATATTTTTTCAAATTTGCGCAAGTCAAGTTTTTTTTCTTTAGCGATAAGATAAATATCGATGTCAGAATCTTCTATTGATTCACCTTTAGCAAAGCTCCCGTAGAGAATAATTGCGTGAGGAGAAATTTTGTCCCACAAAAAATCAACGAGCCCAGAAGATTGCAATTCATAAAGAATGCTTACTTTTTTGTAAAAAATAAATTTTTCGTTATCTCTTTCTGCTTGATAAAACGGAATCCCTCTTTTTTCATATTTCTTAATCAAATTTTGCTTAATAAATTCAGATAGATAATTAATTACCGAAGCAGGAGAAATTCCACTAAGCCGAGCAAGTTCTCTTAATCTAAAATTTTCCAGAGGATTATCTAAAAAAACTTTCAGTAATTTGTAGCTATTATTTTTTTCAAACATCTGTTATAATAAAATAACATCTGTTTATAAATATTTTCGTTTGTTTATAAATTATAATCTTCTAAAGATAATTTTTAATCACAACAATCTTTATAAAATTCTTGTCAATAATTAATTTATGAAAAATTTAACAGAACAAGTTCAAGAATTATTGACTGGAAAAATTGTAAGAAGGGCTAATTATTCTCTAACCCGCAATCCAAATAGAAGAAATGCTTATTTAATCGCACAAGTTTCTGTTTCTTCTAAAGGATTTTCGTTATATAATTTAACAAGAGGACGCTTTTTAAGATATAAACCTCTAAATCACCCATCAGATTACAGAGAAATTTCAGAAGAAGATTTAACTCCGCGAGAAAGAAAAAATTACATCCCGCCTAAACAATGAATAATAACCCGATTAATAAAATAATTTTAAATCCCCTTTCCCCTAACTTTCTCATTCAACCATTTTTGCCATTCTGGAAAAACTCTTTCGCTCAAAGGCAAACCAATTTCTTGTCTGATCTCGTCGGAGATTTGATGAAATTTGTCATTAGATAAAATATTAAATTTTGCTTCAAGAATAGATTCGTCTTGAATTTTTTTTGAAACATTTACAATTTCTTCTTTGATTTTCGCGCGAAGCAAGATGTTGTCCCAGACAGCGTCCCAATTTCCTGCCCAACCCTTTACATTTCCTGCAATATCTTTTATAACTTCAGAGTCCCCATTAATTAAATCTTCAGAGACCTCAAGCTCGTCTTTTTCTACATTATATTTTAATAAGTCCACAAAACCTTTTTCTTCTAAAGGATCTTTGCTCCAATGTTTTCTGACCTCAGCAATTTGCAAAACCCTTTTCCATGAATGCAAACCATCTGGTGACTTTATTGGATTTGCAACTGCGATAATATCTGTTGCTTTAAACGACGTCGTTGGAACTTCCAAATCATTTACCACTCTGTCAAAGACAGCATAAGGACTCGCGCCATGAATTGTTCCTGCAACAACATTTGCCAATGCCCCGACTCTCATTGCTTCATAAAGCGCTTTTGCTTCTCCACTTCTGATTTCACCAACGATTAAACTGGAGTCGCCAAGTCGCAAAGAAGTTCTGATTCCTTCTGACGCGTCAATCTCGTTTGTTGTCTTCAGCAACGCGCTTCGCACTTTCATTCTTAAAATATTATAATTTAATTTTCTCATGCTTTCAACAGGAAGTTCAAGTGTATCTTCAAGAACAATAATTCTATATTGTGGGATAATTTCTAACATCAAACTCCCGAGCAAAGAGGTCTTACCCGATGAACGAGTTCCAGCGACGAGCAAAGTTCGCGAACCATCAATTAAAAAACTTAAGACCCCTGCAGAAATTGGATTAATCATTTTATTTTTTATAAATAATGGAAGAGTCCATGGCTCTTCTCTGTGTCGTCGAATAGCGTAGGCCAAACCATCTGGGCTAAGCGGTTGTTGAACAATCGCGATTCTTGCTCTTAAATTTCCAATTTCAAGTTGAGTATCTAAAATAGGATTTGCCTCATCAAGCGGTCTTCCTGAAATCATTCTAAATTTTGCAGACCAAGAATCAGCGTCTTCTTGACTCGGCAAAATATTGGTATAACATTCTCCATAGTCCTGATGTTTTAAAAAAATCGGATTCATTGGAATCGGCGAGTTTAACATAATATCTTGAATATTTTTATCTTGAAGCAAAATTTCTATTAATCCAAAACCAATCGTATGCCTCACTAAAATATTCGCGAGGTTGTTCAAATCAGAATAATTTATTTTCACTTGTTTGCTGTTCGCCAAATCCTGAATTAAATCTTTTGAAATATTAAAAAAAACATTTCTGATTCTTTCTGTATCTGTGAACTCTTCTGCTTTTGGTTGATGCTCAATCAAAACATTTCGCGCAAGGTTCAGCAAAAAAGTGTGCTCCTCGCTAAGAGAATTTTCAGGCGGAGAAAGATGATAAATAAATTTTGACTCTTCGTCTTTTTTTAAAATTGTAACCAAAGATTTATTTTTATCGTCGCCAATTTCATATTGAGCAACAATTTCAGAATCATCTGGAAGATTTGCAACTAATCGTGTAAATGTAAAATTCGGAATAACATCTGATTTGAAAACTCTGTGATAAATTTCTCTGTCGCCTTTTTTATATTCAGAAAGATAAGGAATAATTTCCTTGATTAATTTTAATTGCCCCATAAATCCAAGAACTTTTTCCAACAAGCGAATGTAACTTTCTTGATCGATTTTATATTGCGGTTCAATTTTTTCCAAATCAACTTTTGCTTCAATTAAAATTTTTTTTAATTCAAAATAACTTGCAATTGGATCTTGTTTTAATAAATACAAAAAAGAAAAAACAGAATTATAGCGATGAGAAAAAAACTGGGCCGAATTTGTAATTAATTTTTCCTGCGAAAGAATTTTTTCCTGCCGAATTAGATAAACATAAAGTTGCGCGACTTCCAAAAGAAAATTTGTTTCCTTTAAATCATAGTTGTAATTTTTCTGTTGAACAAAAACAATTCGCGAGACATTTGGAGCTTCAATTAATGCGTCAATCGTCCTCGCCATAACTTCTGCAGAATCAGAAAGATCTGGGACAAAATTCGCGCCAAGATAATTTATGTAAACAATATCTTCGCCACCTTCTCGATGAATTTCGTAAGAAAATAATTTTTTATCTTTGAAAATCATGCTCATAAATTTGGAAAGTGAAATGGATTTAAAATGTTTTGTGTGATAAAAACTAAACATAAAAAGTCCAAACATCATCAAAACAAATTTAAACCCCTCAAACTTAAATAAATTATGGAAGAAGCATATCAAAATTCTGGATTTTCTCAAACAGGCATGAAAGATATTGAAGAAAGACAGAGAATTTTAAAAGACCGGCTACTTTTGATTGGAAAGAACTTGATTGAATTTAGAGAAGAAAACCAACAGGAAATTGTTGAACTAAAAAAAGATGTAGAAATTTTAAAACAAAATATGAAACGCCTGATAAAATTTTTGGAAATAGCGTCGGCAGAATTAACTCAATTTGCAAAAAAAGAGGACTTGGAAATTCTTGCAAAAAAAATTGAGGTCTTAAAATGAGTTTATTAGATGAAGTAATGGGAATGCAACAACAGGGAATTTCAGAAGGAGAAATAATTGAAAATTTACAACAACAGGGAATTTCTCCAGGAGAAATAAATGAAATTTTAAATCAAGCGCAAGTGAAAAACGCCGTAGCTGGTGAGCAGTTTCCAGAAGACAATTTTGAACCTCAGCAACAAGAACAAGAAATACCAACGCAAAAGCCACAACAAGAATTTTATCCTCAACAAGATTATCAAAATTATTCGCAAACAACTGACACAGACACATTAATTGAAATCGCAGGACAAGTTGTGGAAGAAAAATTAAAACCTGTTTTAAAAAAATTAAACGAAGTCAATGAATTCAAAGTTGTCTCGCAATTAAAATTAGAACATCTTGAAAACCGTCTGAAAAGAATTGAAGACGTCATCGACACAATTTATTCTGCAGTTTTAAACAAAGTCGGAGCTTATGGAAAAGATTTGGAAAATGTAAAAAAAGAATTAGACATGGTTGAAGATATTGTAAAGGGGAAACATAGAAAATAATAATCCCGACGACAAAAGATTTCTGAATTAAGATTGAGAAGATCATTTTTCCCAAACAATATGTCCATTAATATTATTTTTCTCGTAAACTTTTAAGATTTCTTCACAAAATTTAATTAATTCAATATCGTTATTTTTCTTTGCTAATTCATAAAGTCGTATAAACATCCTTTTTCCAGTTTCTGTTTGTTGATAATATTTTTTTTGAAAATTATGTTGTGCACACAATGTTTGTCCATTTTCAATCTCTGCTTTTCCACCAAATTCTTTTGGTTTTATATGATCTGCTTGAATTTCTATGCCATCGGTTCTGCCCTTCCCGCAAACAACACAACGAAAGTTATCTCTTTTGAAAATTTCTTCTTTTTGAGCGGAAGTAAAATCTTCAAGTTCACGATTTTTTATAAAGTCAGGATCATATTTATAGACCCCTTTAGAAATTTTAATTAATTGGCCCTGCTGAGACAATTTTCTTATTGCCCTATCAGGATCTCTAAACACTTCGTCGGTTCTTTTTTTCCATTCTGCAACTGCCCAATCAACAATCTCCGGATGTTTAATTTCTCTTTTTGGATTTTCCTTAAAATATTCCATAATTAAATTTGCTTGACTTATATCTTTCGAATCGTTAATCATTTTGTTTTATCCTTTAACAAGCTTTCATTTAAAAGATTTGTTTCTTTTAAAATTCTTTTTTTTGCGATATTGCAATATTCGTTATCTATTTCTATACCAATGCTATTCCGATTATTTAATATTGAAGCAATCATCGTTGAACCACTTCCCATAAATGGATCCAACACAATATCTCCTACAAAACTGAATAGTTTAACGCACCTTTTTGGAAGTTCTATGGGAAAGGGGGCAGGATGCCCCCCAGCCCCTTTTTTATTTTGACCATGAAATGTCCATAACCCATTAGTCCATTCAATAAATTCATTTCTAGTTATATCCGATTGTTTCTTATTATTTTTCTTCCAAGTATTTTTATACAAAATAAGAATTAATTCTACTGGGGCGATTACATACGGAGCGGAAGCACTAAGCCATGAACCCCAAGCAGTTCTTCTAGAAATATTTCCTTCATTCCAGATTATTGTCGAATGGTATTTAAATCCTATTTTTTTTGCAAGAGTAGTTAAATCTGCACCGACACTTTGTTGCCCCCCTTTATTCTTATCTAATGGAATATTTAAACATAATCTCCCATCCTCTTTTAACCATTCAAAACAACGGGACAACCATTTAAAACTAAATTCCAAATATTTTTCATAACTAATCTGATCATCATGAGAGTTATATTTTATGTCAATATTATAAGGGGGGGAAGTAATAATTAAATCTATACTTCCTATAGAAATTTGATCTGTAAGAAGAATGTCGTCGTTGATTATTTTTACTTTTTTGTTATTAAAAAATAGTTTGTTCATTTCTTTTCTAACCTCTTTTTTACATAAGCTTTTTTATATATAAACCTATTTAACCCATTATTCCCCCGCTTTCCCCCATCAAATCACTTTCTTCCACAAAATCCAAAATCCAAAAATTATCGCCAAAGAAAAAATCAGCCACTCAAAAATACCATTTGTCTTTACAAAACCTCTAAACTTTATTTTAAGAGGATAAAAAATTCTCACACCAGAAACATTAAAACAATCTGCAATTAAATGCAATCCAAATCCGACTAAGAATCCATAAAATGCCGACGACGAAACCAAAAAGATAAAGCCAGAAATCAAAAACATAAATAAAAAACTATGCACAAAGTCGCGGTGTTTTACAAAAAATTGAAATGGCCGAAAAATAAAAAAACTTCCAAGTTTGGAATTTCTTGAATCAATGTCTGGAATAAAAGTCGCGACAAAAACAAACAAAGCAAAAATAAATTTTTCAAAATTTCCTTGAATAAAATCAATTAAAAAAACAACTGCCAAAAAACTTATTGCAAGATGAGTTCGAATCAACATAAAAATAAAAAGTAGAAAATGATATTTAATAGTTTTGGAAAGAAAAAGTTTCCATAAGAATAAATAGAATAAAATCCGTAGCATCCAGAGTAAAAATTTCTTTCACATTAATTATCTTTTCTGCGGAAAAATTTGGTGACTTCGTCGCAATTATAATCTAAATTGATAATAAATTATCTCAGCGAAATTTGCAATTAATCTAATCTGCAATCAATCTTTTCAACGATTTTGTAGTCGAGAACCAATAGTAAAATTTCCTTTCATCTTAAAAATTCTAACGCAAAAAAATTTGCCAGAGGCAATTTTGAGTAAATTTATTTTTTCAATTTCTCGTTAATAATTTTCTCCCCAATAAATTTTATTCTCTTCAAAAAAATATTTCTTAAAAAAATTATTTAGCCAATCTATCCCAAAGTCCAGTTTTAATCTCATCAAAAGTTGTTTTTTCTTGTTTTGTTTTGTTCAGATTAATCATAAAAACTACAATTAAAAGAAAAACAGTTACAAAAATAATTGTTCCTCTCCATTGATACCACAAGTCCGCAAGAGGCGAGTTCATTGCTTCTGCAACATCAACCAAGATGTAAACAGCGACGACAATCATTGCTCCGTAAACTAAATAAATTGAAGACGCATCTTTCGGAGAGACCAATCCGATTAAGATTAAAATTACCAATAAAACAACTAATCCCACTCCAAGACGAGGAAAAACCTCTGCAAAAAATCTCGGAACCAAATCAAATTGCAAAGCCATTAAAGCAACTGCAAGTGCGATTATCGGGGGAATAGATTTATTTTCGTGAAAAAGTTTCATCTGACTTATCAAACCAAACACTAAAGCAAAAATAACTAAAAAAGGAAGAAGATAACTAAAAACCCCCATTTGTTCAAACTGCATTAACAAAGTAGAAATTTCTCCGCCTCCAAAAAACCCATACGACGCTAAATTTATCGCCTCGTTTATCATATTTTATTTAAGAAAAAAAAGTTTATAAACATTTCTAAGAAAAAAATATTTTGAAAAAGAAATTTTAAAATCTTTCTCATACTTTTTAGAATAACTTTTCTGCCTTCTTCATCCCCCTTTACAAATCAATGCAAATAATCTTTATTAATCATTTCTCGTCGTCAAAATTATTTTCCTTTTTTATCTCCGCCATTTCCGCCAGATGTCCCGCCCTTAATTGCCCAAGCCAAAGCCCCAGCAATTATTGCAATAAAAATTAAATTAACCCAAAATGTCTTGCTCCAGTCCTGTTTAAATAATAAATCAAAAACCCCTACATTAATATCCATCGCCCAAAGCAAAGCAATTATAACTGCAATAACAATTACAATTCCAGAAAACCATTTTAATCCGTTGCGACTCATAAAGTCAGTTGTTAATTCATCTCCTGAAACAAAACCCCAAAGCAACAATCCAACAAAAATTACAACTACTGCAATAGTTAAAAATAAAACCATATTGCCGACGACAATTTTAGGAAAAACAGCTCCGACAAAAATTAATCCCACAACTGCGGAAACAATTGCATTCAATTGATGTTTATCGCTTCCAAAAAGTTTTGTCTTTTCTAAAAGTCCGAAAATAATTGCAAAAATTAAGACAAATGGAAATACAAATTTCATTAAGATATCGCTTTGCAAAAGAGTTTCATTCACCATCTTATATTAAATCTCCGGACACTTCAGTTGTTTCTTCTTGTCCTGGAAAAGTAGATTTGTTAATTACGAAAACATCGCCGATAGCTTTTACAAAACCCTGCGGGATAATTACTCCTCTTGCTCCGCCAATCATTGATGTCATATTTCCGCCGACTTTTATTCTCCAAGAATCAAGTTTATTTTCAGAAAGATTTGCTTCTTCAATTTCTCCAAAAAAATCCCCTGAATCAGTGTAGACCTTCATGCCAATCACTTCTGTTATTTTTCTTATTCTCATAAAAGATTTATCACAAACTGATTTATAAATATTTCTACACAAAAAAAGTTATATCTGAGTTATAGTTAGTAAAATTATTAAAGCACATTCAATTAGATTAATTATGTTTAACAAAAAAGAAATTGTTTCAATTTTTCTTGCAACAATTTTATTGGGCTTTGCAATCAGTTTGATAAGTTCCACAAGAATTTTTTTATATTCGTCAATGTTGATTTTTTTTGTAATAATCGCGAACGCAATAGCGAAAAAAATAACAGCATATTATCTTGAAGCAAGCATTGAACTTGGAATTTGGGAAATAAATCAATACGGAATAAAAAAACAACAACACTTCAAAAGACCTTTTCCCGCAGGAATTTTTTTCCCAATATTTTTAACTGCAATTAGTTTGGGAAAATTAACTTGGTTTGCTCCTTTAACTTTTGAAGTAAAACCAAAAAAACATCGAGCTGTCCGACGGCATGGATTATATTCATATACAGAAATGACAGAAGAACACATTGGGCTAATCGCATTTGCGGGAATTGCAATAAATCTCGCGCTGGCCGTCGTCGGTTATTTAATAAATCAGCCGGACTTTTCAAGATTAAATATTTATTTTGCTGCCTTCAATATGTTGCCAATGGCAGACCTTGACGGAAATAAAATATTTTTCGGAAATTTATCTTTGTGGTCTGTTTTGTGTGTCATTATTTTTGTCGCGTTGGCTTATGCAATTATTTTAATTTGATATTTGAAATCTTTAACCAAAGTTGATCGCGAATTTAGAGTCTCTTTAAGCAAATTAATTATATTTTCGTGAAGTAGTTTTATTATTCTTATCCCTCTCTTTAATCTTCACGAAGCTTGTTAAGTCAACCCTGAATCTTAACATCGACATTTTTTCTTAAAAATTTTAACA
>CAYVCF010000026.1:0-12046 GCA_964450135.1 Candidatus Woesearchaeota archaeon | reverse complement strand
GTTTTTACTAAACGTCGTAAGCAATTGGGCTTGCGAGAATTCTGGGCGGGGCTATTAAAAAATATTTGCGCGATATGGACGGAGGCATAAAAAAATATCGCTTACCTGAACAAAGAAGGAAAGCTTAAAAGAAACCGCAAGGTGTCTTTTGTGAACGAAGTGAAATAAAAAAATAATTAATCCCTGATGAGAACTGAAGTTCGACGAGCAATGTTCAATTGCATTAATTTGTTTATAGTAAAAAACTTTTTCGATTTTGTCGTCGACTATTTAGGAAAAATTTGTTTTTACTAAACGTCGTAAGCAATTGGGCTTGCGAGAATTCTGGGCGGGGCTATAAAATTAATTCTTCTCAGAAAACTTTAATAACTTAAAAAAATAAATCTTATTATGGAAGAAGAAAAAGAGGTTGAAGTTAAAGAGAAAAACATTGGTTTGATTTTAGAATCATATCAAGATTTATTTTCGGATTTTGACCCACGAGATTTTTCGCAAAAAGCAATCTCCGACGATTTTCTTATCGAATGCCGACGAGCAACTCGAGATAAAGAAGAAACTTTTGAATTAAATATTTTGCTTCCAAATGAAAAAAGAAATTTTAGGGATGAATTAAAAATAAAAAAAAGATTAAAATTGCATTTTCAAAAACACTTTCATGAAAAAGAAAAAGAAATTAACTCAATTAAAAAAGAGGGAATAATTTGGTTTTTCGTAGGGGCACTTATAATGTTTGGAGCAACTTTTTTGTATGAAACAGAAAAATTTATTTTAAAATTTTTATTTATAATATCTGAACCAGCAGGATGGTTTTTATTTTGGGAGGGATTGGACAAAATATTTATTGATGCAAAAGAAAAAAAATCAGAATTTTTATTTTATAAAAAAATGGCAAGTGTGCAAATTAATTTCAAAGATTATACAAAAAATTAATTACCTAGAAACATCTACAATACGCACCCCTTCGGAAGCATAACAATTAATTGCTTGTTTTACCCCCTCAATATGTTCTGCACAAGTAGTTAGAACATAAGATTCTGCTCGATCAACAGTTCCTGAAAAAACAGGGCGTCTATCCTGAGTTACAACAAATTGATCATCATTCACGCTCCACAAATCCCATTCAACCCTTCCGCCTCCAAGAATATCCAATTGAGCAAAATAACTTCTCTTCGGAACAGAATTTCCTTCTCTGAAAAAAAATCCATGTCTTAATGTAACCATCTTTTTGAAAAAAGAAAATAGTTTATAAAATTTATGTAGTTAATATCATCAACATTAACAACTTGCAGAAATTTCTTTTCGAGCACCAACACACATTTCATTATCTTCACTCAAATAAACTCCGACAAAAATATTTTTTGAATTCTCTTCATCACCGACGAAGAAAACATAATCTTTTTTTAGGCCTTGTTGAATAACTTCGCAAGCTCGCCCATATTCTGAATCAAATTCGCGAATATCACTGCACCCGAAACTTTTATCCTTAAGTAAAAAACCAAAATCACCAAAATCAAATTCTAAGGAATCAATTTGTTCACTATCTAATTTTCTTTCTAAGGAAATAATAATCTCGTTTTCATTCAAATAACACGCACGATTTATTTTCAAACTATTTTTAAATTCAAAATCACTGCAAGAAATTTGTGGGGAAAGATTAAGATTATCTAAAACAAGCATCCAAAATGCGCTGAGAGAGATCACTACCAAAAGGAGCATAGTTACTATTGCAATTAAATTTGAATCTGCTTTTTTATTTTGAAAAAAGATTATTTTATCTTGCATGAAGTTGCTCCTGCATCATAGATTTTAATTTCAAAAACTTTTTCATCTTGTTTAAATATTTCCAAATTATCTGCTTCAGAAGCGTAAGGGATTGTCAAAAATATTTTTTGTTCTTTAATTAATTCTGTTCCCCCAGACATTTCTCCGTCGACAAAATCATCTAAGAATAAAACCTCTGAATTAAATTTTCCAGAAGAAATAATTGTCTGGTTATTCACGAGAGAATATTTATATTCAAAATTTCCTTTTGCATCTGGTGCGCAACCTTCTTGGATACTCTTATTAATTAATTCAAAACTTCCAGAAGAAAATCTTAATTCCAAAAGAAAATAATTCCCGTCACAAAGTTGTTGTTCTTCCCCCAAACTAAATTTTAAAATAAAGATTAAAGAAAGAATTAATAATAAATCAAGGAATATTTTTTTTACCATTTTTCCAATTCCTCAGAAATTATTTTTTGATTAAATTCAAAGTAACTTTGACTATTTAAAGTTCTCATTATTGAATTTTCCGAAGACCTAAAAAAATCGGACTCAGAACATTCTTGAAAACAACCGACAATCTCTCCAAACTCTTTGCAATTTTTCGCGCAATTTTTTGAACCAAATGGAATTTTCGCAGGGATATATTCGTCCGCAAGATTTGCAAAAATATGCCCAAATTCATGCGGAAAAACACTTATTGGAAGTTTGTCATTTATACTGATAACATTCATATACGCAGAACTTCTAATTCCGTCAGATTCATCTGAAACCACGACGATAAAATCATTTGGACATCCAGAAGATTTTTGAATTAAATCCAAAGAATAACAAAACAAAGCAGAATATTTTATATTGCAATCAATTTTCTCGTCAAGATAAAAAAAATTAAAATTATCTTTTTGTTTATCAAATGGTTCAAATCCCAAAAGTGAATCAATATATTTTTGAATTTTATTTTTACCAACTCCGCGAGTAAAAAAAACAACATCTACTTTTTCATCAGAATTTCCAGAGTAAAAAATTTTTTCGCAAGAAGGGCTTTCTTTCCCAGAATAAAAAATAGAAGGGTCGTATAAAAAAACAAAAACACCGACGACAATTAAAATAATCGCTCCCCCTA
Source organism: Candidatus Woesearchaeota archaeon (assembly GCA_964450135.1). GTDB lineage: Archaea > Nanobdellota > Nanobdellia > Pacearchaeales > GW2011-AR1 > CAYVCF01. The sequence goes on along the minus strand of CAYVCF010000026.1, from coordinate 9,160 downwards.
AAAATAAATATTTATATTCCATAAAATAATTAACAAAAAAGAGATTATAAATATTTTTAAATCAAAATGGGTATAACCTGCAGGGGTTTAGAATCTAAAGAAAGTGAATTACAATCAACATAGTTAGAATAATAATCATAATAACTCTCAAAAGGGTTTGGTTCTTTTTTTGAAATTTTATAAAGAGAAATTGTCTGGATAGATTCTTTTAACTTAGCCAGAGAAATTTCATTTGAATATGGAGAATATTTTCCTTTAATTTTAAAAGTAATTTTTTCTCCAACAGGGATTTCTAATGGATTTTTATTTACAGGATAATTTTTCTCGCTGAGATAATCAAGATAAACCCTAATTTGTCGTCGTGAAATTGTCGTGGAATCTGATTTAAAATTTAAACAACCAACGATTTCTGGGAAAGAATAAATTTCAGAAAAAATTCCATTATTCTCTAAAACCAATTCCCCTAACTCAACATTTATTTCTTGAATAACATCTCCCGAATATTTGTAATCAATCTCATCTTTAGTTAAAAGAGGTTTGAAATTAATTTTTTCATCAAACTCCTGTGTATAATATAAAATTAACAAAACCGCCGAAAGAGTAAAGAAAAATGCGATAATACAAAGATAAATTGTTTTTTTCATTTTAATAATCCTTTTTCTTTTTTTAAGGATTTTAAAAGGCAAAAAATTGAAAATATTTTTTTCATTTTTGATTTTCTAAAACTTTTGAAAGATAAAACCCTAAAACCATAAAAATCAAAGCAGATACTACAAGTGTTGTCAAAGTTCCTAATTTTCCAAATTCAAAAACATCAACCATAAATCCTGCTGTAAAAATATACAATGAAACAGAGACCAAATAAAAAATAATATACAACTTTTTATAAATTGAAAATAAAATTATAGCGACGACAAAACTAATCCAAAATACTCCCCAACCCAAAAAAGGATACCAATAACCCATTACAAATCGCCTCCTCTCAAAAGTTCAGCAACAATAAAACTGGTTATAACAGAAGCGACAAGAATCACCATCTTTACGGCGTCTGGAAGATCTTTAATAAATTCTTTTGAGAAATAAATAACTGAAGAAAAAATAAAAATAACCCCGATGATGTAAAAGATATAATGCAGTTTCATAAATTAGATATGGAAAAAGAGTTTATAAATATTTTTGAAAAAGGGTCTTTGCATATAAAGTAAAGGGGTATAAAAGTAATATGAATAATAAAAAAAAGGAGGTTAGTTTAGTGCGAATTGACCTAATCACCTAAAACAAATCTTGAGTGAAGCTCCCAATCACAGCAAGTTGCGGGTTCTTGCGAAAATTTTTTGCTATGCAACCAGCAACACAGAAAACAATCTCCAATTTATTTTCTCCGTCGATGTTTTCTGTCTTTCCAAAATCTGAAAAATCTTTTTGAATTTAGTCCGATGTCTGATGATGTAATTTCTTCGCGATATCTATCGGAGGCAATTGAAGATATCGCACACCGGAACAGAAAAGGAGATAGTGTGGGGAAGAACCTTGGGTCTTCTCAAAATGGTCCCACCAAGCTCAGAAAACAGGAAATTTTCTGGGACATTCAAAAGACATTGCTTTTGAAGTATTTGAAATCCCGAGAAATCTTTTTGAATTTTACATGTCTTAAACTCTCAGAAAGATAATATCTCATCTTATTCGATATTATTAAGCCTGCAGAGGAGCTCAGAAATTTTTTTCAAAATTTCTGGGACATTCAAAAGACATTGCTTTTGAAGTATTTGAAATCCCGACGACAAAATTGTTTGTCTCTACCGGTCTTCAATTCTTTCAGAATTAAATATTATTTCACTTCGTTCAATAATATAAAAGCCTGCAGAGAGAGTTGAACTCCCGACCCTCTGCTCTCATGAAATCTCTTTCCCAAAAAATTCTTGGAACCTCGAAGTTTACAAGGCAGATGCTCTACCACTGAGCTATGCAGGCGTATAATTTTGTAGAAACAGATGTTTTAAAATTTATTCTTTCGTCTCAATTCCTGTTTCTTGATTTTCTTCAATTTCTTGAACAGGTTTTTCTTTTTTGGTTTTTATTTTTTTAATTTCAGATTGACTTTCAACTCTTATTGTTTTTATTTCACAACTTGAAAGAGGATAAATTTTTTTTAATCTCACACTCAAAATTTTTTGCAATTTTCCTTGAAGTATATCTCTGAAAATTTCTTCTGTATCATTCTCTTTTAAATATTCTGCAAGTTCTTTTTTTGTTCTTTCTCTCAATGCATTTTTTATTCTTCGCGAAACCTTTCTTCTTGTTACTAAAATAAATTTAATAATTAATTTTGCATCTCTGCATTCAAGAACAATTGAATCCTCGACATAATCTGTTCCTTTCCGAACCATTCTTCTTAAAAAATAAGGAAGAACTCTAACTTCTTTTGGAATTGTTGTAATTTCTTTTTCTTCAACTTTTACTTTTGCGGTTAAAAGCGCGCCTTTGCCACGCAAAATTCTTGTCAAATCGTAAATTAAAGTTTTGCCTTCTAATTCTTCTGGCTCAAAAGCATAAAGATAAGTTGTCTTTTGAATCAAAGGAATTTCAACATCCCAGAATTTTTGTTTTCTTTTTGATTGCGCCATTTTATTAAAACGAACCTAAGCGGTTCTTTTTAGAAATCTCCCTTCTTGTTCAGTTAAGTGATATCTCTCTTTGCCTCCGAGGAGATCACATAGAAAATTTCTATTTTGTTTAATTGTTTGAATTTTCATTCTTGTATTTGTTTTCCTGTTCGTTTATTTCTTCTTCCTAGTCGATATTTTGATTTTCCGCAAACCTTGCAAGTGTACATCATATTTGTTTTTTTAGTTGTTTTAGTTTTTCTTTTATTTTGCGAGATTGCTTTTTTGCTGTATTTTCCTTTGTTGCCCATTCCGCGATTTTTTCCCCTGATTTTTGCTCGTGCTAGTGAACCTCGTTTCAATGTCCCTCTTTTTACTCCTGTTGAAATTAGCTTAACTTTTTGTTCTGTTTTTTTATTACAATAAGGACAAAATCTATTTGTTGTTTTAGGAAATTTCATTTGTTTGCTCCGATTTTCTAATCCATTCAAAAATTCTTTTGAAAATCTTTGAAGTTTTAGGAAATTTCATAATAATCTTGGTAAAAATTGGTTTATAAATTTTTTGAATGAATGGTTGCGCAGTGTTTTTAAATCCGGAAATATTTTATTTTTTATGAGAATAAAATTTAGAAAAACACAACAAAGAAAATTCTTCGACGAAATTTTGTTAAAACTAAATTGCCCCTCGCTGAGATTATTAAACCAGTTTGGATTTAAAATAAATTATCAAACTCTGAAAAGTTATTATCATGAAAATAGAACTTTGCCAAAAGAACTCTTTGAAAACCTCTGCAAGATTTCTGGAATGGAATACAGAAAACAATCTCCAATTTCAATTTCCCCGTCGATGTTTTCTGTCTTTCCCAAATCCAAAAAACCCGAAGGATTTGGTGAAAAAAATAAATTAAATTTTAAAATTATCAACGACAATTGGGGAAAAGTAAAGGGAGGAAAAAATTAATCACGCAAATTCTTCTATCTTTGAAACGATTTTATCTGCTTGTGAAGAAATATATCTTATCACTTCTTCTGAAGTAGCGTTCTTATTCATTTCTTTGTATTTCATTGCGTGAGCAACTCCGGAGATTACCGCGATTTTTAATTTATTCGTCTCTTTCATTATTTACTGAATTTTATCTCATTTAAAAATATTTATGTGATATCAAAAATGAAATTTTTTGAATACAGAAAACAATCTCTAATTTAATTTTCTCGTCGTAATTTTCTAAAAGTTTATTTTGTCTTCGGAGAAATTAAAAATAAAAAAGAAATAGAAAAATAAAGAATAAGATTATTGTTCTAATGGCTGGCTAACTCCTTCAATTTGTCTCGCAACACATGCTCCGTTTAAACATCCGTTTTTGCAATTCATTTTCTTAAAGTAAATTCTATTATCGGTTTTTGAAGATTTAGCATTATCTTTACAAGAAAATTCAACTAATCCCTTGTTGCTATAACAAAAATCCCTAACTTCTGTAGCATAAGGGGTTATTATTGTTCCAAGAGTATTGTAATCTTTTCCTCCTGCATCAGAATCAGAACAAACTGAATCAACAAGACATGCTCCTGTCTCAGAATTGCAACCATTTTCACAGATGGTTATGTTTGTTGTAATACTTTCTTCTGTGTTTGAAACACAAGAATAATTAATAAATTTATTTCCTTCGCATTTGTCTGTTTTTATATCCAGAGTTCCTATCGCATTAATAATTGCGGTTACAACAGAACCATTTTCATTACATGAAAAAGGTTGAGCTTGACATAAAGCAGAGCTATAATTTTTTCCATTAACAGTTATATTAGTAGCAACACATTTTCCTGCAACATCTCCCTTACATTTTATTTTTGAAGAAGTGAATGTTCTATCTTTACAAGACAATTCAAGCAAATTATTATTTGTATCACATCTATCTCCTTCTGCAAATGCCTGAGAATCTGTTCCATAAACAATTCCTGCAATGGTTGGAAATATTCCTTGATCTGAATCAATGCAATTTGTATTTTCTGCTGGCGTTGATGATATTGCAACAAGTTTTGCAGAATTAACATCTTGTTCAAATGCATTTATGGTTCCTGCATCACATCTGTAAAGCGTTGAATCAAAAGGAATTGAGCTATACTTTGGAATTTTTCCAGAACAATAGACCTCTAAAATTTTTGAATCAACTTCACAAGAATCTGCAATTGGCACACTTGTTCTTATGATCTTTCCTTGCTTCCAGGTATATTGAATTGCTCCAGAAACATTTGTTAATTGCCCATTATCACTATCTTCGCAACTTAAAGTTTTGCTTGGAAAAGTTGGCGGAGACAAAGACGATTTTGTAAATGGCCAAAATGCGTTAACAGAAATTGTTAAGACAAACATTAAGACCAATGCAATTAAAATTTTTTTCATTTCAGTTTTTTTCACCTCCTTTCATTAAATTTTGAACTTGTGAAAAATTTAATGGACAGAAAATTTTCCTGATTTTCTGTACTTTCAAAATCTTAAATGGCGACCTGTGCGAAGGCATAGCCGAGATTTTGAAAAGCCATTAATCTCGCAAGTTATTTACTTAAGACGAAATCTATATATATATACGTTTCGTTTTTTTAAATTATGTTCTCAAAACTAAAAGAAAAATTAAAGAACTGGACAAAAAAATTTATAGAAAAAGAATCAGTTGAAGTTGAAGAAAAAATTGAGATTAAAAAAGAAATTGAAACTCAAAAAATTGAAGAAGAGATTAAACTACCTCTGAAAATTAAAATTAAAGAAGAAATAAAAATAAAAGAAGAACAAGAAAAAAAACCAGAACAAAATTTTATTTCAAGGGCAATTTCAAAATTAAACAAAGTAAAAATTTCTGAAAAAGAATTTGAGGTCTATGGCGAAGAACTTGAAATGCTTTTGCTTGAAAATAATGTCGCACTTGAAGTTGCTGAAAAAATAATTAAAGAATTAAAATCAAGAATTGTCGGAAAGGACTTTTTAAAAAAAGAAGTTGAGTTTGAAATTAAGGATACAATCAGAGAAATAATTGAAGAAATTTTAATTGAGCCATTTGATATCGTCGAGAAAATCAAAACTCGCGACGACGATAAAAAACCTTTTATAATTTTATTTTGCGGAATAAATGGAACTGGAAAAACCACGAGCATTGCAAAAATTTCAGAGTTATTAAAACAAAAAAATGTCTCAAACATTCTTGCGGCAGCAGATACTTTTAGAGCAGCAGCAATTGACCAATTAAAAGAACATGGAAAAAAATTAGGAATAAAAGTAATTGCAAATGAATATGGTTCTGATCCTGCATCTGTTGCGTTTGACGCAATAAAATACGCAGAAAAAAATAAAATAGACTGCGTCCTAATTGACACTGCAGGAAGAATGCACACTGCAAAAAATTTAATCAGTCAAATTGAAAAAATTTCAAGGGTCTGCAAGCCCGACTTGAAAATCTACGTCGGAGAATCAACAACAGGCAATGACGCGATTGAACAAATAAAAACTTTTAATTTTGCAATTGGAATTGACGGAATAATTTTAAGCAAAGCAGACATTGATGAAAAAGGCGGGACAGCACTCTCGGTAGGTTATGTAACAAAAAAACCAATTTTGTTTTTAGGAACAGGACAAGAATATCACGAACTTGAAATTTTCAACAAAGATAAGTTTATTGAAAAGTTAGGATTATAAATTAAAAATTTTTGCGAAACATTTAAATATTAAAAATAATAATCCAATATATGACAAATCAGTATTTAGAAAAATTAAAAGCAATTCAAGATAAGAAAGAAGAAGAAGAAGCAAGAGGAAAATTCCGCAAAAACTTGGCGGAGGCTAAATCTGGAAAAAGAAGGGCTAGAATAGACATATCTCAATCAAATAGAGCCCCATTTAACCCACGAACAATTTATATACCAAATTCTGAAAAAATTGGCTATGCTTTTACAAGAATGAGAAATGCAATTAACACAGGACTTATTGGAGAAGCATTTGATGCTTTTGAAATATATGAAGCAGTTAATAGAGCAGGAACACCTTCAGCATTAAATGGACTTTTAAAAGCATATCAATCTGCATTAGAAAAATCACAAGAACAAATACCCGCTGAATACACAAAAAGATTAAAAAAAATTCTTGAAAGATATGGTCCAGAAGCAGAGGCAAGAGCAAGAAGAACAATTGCATCTGTAACAGCGTCGGTAATTGGAATTATCGGAGGAATATTTTTTTTATTTTCAAATAACGCACAACTTTCTCCAGGAACTTCTTTAGCAAATAGCGGAAATTTATGGCTTGGAATTATTTTATTGTTAATTGGAATTACCGGAGCTTTTTTTTATTTTAAGTTTGGGTCTGTCCCGCAGTTTGCTACGACCAAACTGAAAAGATAGAAATTGCTAATCCCCTAACTAAAGGTAATTTCTTTATTTCAAATTTAGATAACCAAAAACTTTTTTTTAAAACATTAATCTAAATCAAAACAATTAGCATTTATTAAAATCCAAAACCCCAAGTAAAAATTTCTTCCATATTAATTATTTTTCTGCGAAAAAATTGTGCGAAGGCGAGAGTTTTCACGAGCAATTGCCTCAAAGATAAAAAAGCAAGTGGGGGCTCGAGAAAATTTTGGAGCAAAAATATTTTCGCGACTTCGTCGCCATTTTTACGCGCGATTATATTTTAATTAATAATAACTGCCTTAAACTAAATTTATCTCCAAGATTTTATCTTTAAGAGAAGTTTGAATAATTCACATTTTTCTGTCGCAAAAATATTTTTGCAAACTTTATGGAAAATTCCCGACGACAAAGTTGATTATTTTTTGCATAAATCAAAATTAAATTTCAAAAACCTATTTTTGCAAAGTTCTCTTAATGTTCCGCTTTCTTGCAAGATTAATTTTTCTAAACCAAAAACTTCTTAATCTCTTCTTTACTCTTTAAATTATGACTGCAAAGATATGTGCTATCCATCGGAGGAATCGAGAGTTTTCACGAAGTCGCATCAAAGAAAAGAGTGGGGGCTCGAGTTTAGAAGATAGCACTCACCTGAACAAAAAAGGGAAATTGACCCACAAGAAACCGCGAGGTGTCTTAGGATGTTAGAGCGTTTAGGCGAAGTAATAAAAAAAGCAACAGACAAAATCGCGAACGCGATTTTTTTAGATAAAAATTTAATTGATACAATTGTCAAGGACTTGCAAAGAGCTTTAATTGAAGCAGATGTAAATGTTTTATTAGTAAAACAAATTTCAGACAAAATAAAAAAGTCAGCATTAGACGAAAGAATAAGCGGAATTGAAAAAAAGGAACATCTAATAAAACTTCTTCACGACGAGATTTTAAATATTTTAGGAGAATACAATCAACTTAAATTAAAAAATATCAAAAATAAAATGATGTTCGTTGGATTGTATGGTGCAGGAAAAACCACAACTATCGCCAAGATTGGAAATTATTTTGCAAAGCGAGGAAAAAAAGTTGTCTTGGTTGGATTAGATGTTCATCGTCCTGCTGCAAAAGAACAACTCCAACAGCTCGGAGAAAAAAATAATCTAAATGTTTTCGTGGACTTTGAAGAAACAGACGCAATAAAAACATGGAAAAATTTTAATTCAGAAAAAAAATTCAAGGACTGCGATTTAATTCTTATAGATACTGCAGGAAGACACACTCTCGACGACGATTTAATAAAAGAAATAAAAAATTTAAATAAAGAAATTTCTCCTACTGAAACAATTTTAATAATGCCTGCAGATATTGGACAAGCAGCAAAACAACAATCACAGGACTTTAAAGATGCATTAAATATTTCAGGAGTTATTATAACAAGAATGGACTCAACTGCAAAAGCAGGCGGGGCATTAACAGCTTGCGCAGAAACCAAAGCGCCTGTTTATTTTATAACAACAGGGGAAAAAATAAATGAGTTGGAAGAATTTAATCCAAAATCTTTTTTATCGCGTCTTCTTGGAATGGGAGATTTATCGACGCTGATTGAAAAAATAAATTCAATTGCAAATAAAAAACAACAGGAAAAAATTCAGAAAAATCTTGAAGAGGGGAAAATAACTTTAGAAGATGTTGTTGAACAAATCAAGTCAATGAATCAACTTGGCGGATTTGAAAAAATAAAATCAATGATTCCTGGATTTGGAAATGCAAAAATTCCTGAAAATATTTTGGAAAACCAGCAGGAAAAAATTTCAAAATGGGAACATATTTTAAAATCAATGACAAATAAAGAAAAAGAAAATCCTGAAATCTTCGACGACAAAAAAACAGGAAACTCAAGAATCAACAGAATTTCAAAAGGAGCAGGAGTAAATAATTCAGAAATTAAGTCATTGTTAAAACAATATAAAATGTTAAACGACGTCGTTAAATCTTCTTCAAATATGGATATGTCGCAAGGACTAAATCAAAAACAAATAATGAAATTTGCTAAAAAATTTGGAAAGAAAAAAATAATAATAAGTTAAATTGTTTACCTAAACTTTATTTCTCTAACATAAAAACTATTTTTATAATTTCCGTCCCATTTAAAATTTATTTTATATTTTG
>CAYVCF010000025.1:0-12164 GCA_964450135.1 Candidatus Woesearchaeota archaeon | reverse complement strand
AAACAAATTTTTATTTTTTGCAAGATTGAGATTTACTCAATCCGGACAGAGCAGGTTTTCGGAGCGTATCTAATAATTAACCCGTCGAGGTTGATTATTTTGTCTTCACTTCTAATTAATAATTTAATTTGATATACAATTAATCTTGAAACAATTCTTGTTTGAGTTGAAAGTTCATTTCTTGAATTGAATCTGTCTCCGAATTCATTTGTTAATGAACTGAAAACACTTTCGCCCCTGCCTCTTTGTCGATATCCTCGTCGGTGAATTGGTTGTTGATAAATTTTTCTTGCTCTTTTTCTGTAATGCCCTCTCCAACGATTTTTATTTGGACAAACAACAGGAACATAACCCTTTTTGAAAAGTATTCCAATTGTTTTGTTGTCATCGTAACCAGCGTCGGCGTAAACAATTTTATGTCCGCTAGGAAGACATTCGTTGACAGGGTCACGGATATTTTTTTTATCATCTAACATAACAGGAAATGCGATTGCAGATTTAACAACTAAAACAACTTCTTTTCTTGGTGCAGGTTTGTTGATTGTTGGTTTAGTTGCGGGATTTTTCTGGGTAAAGAGAACTTTGCAAAAATAGGTTTTTGAAATTTAATTTTGATTTATGCAAAAAATAATCAACTTTGTCGTCGGGAATTTTCCATAAAGTTTGCAAAAATATTTTTGCGACAGAAAAATGTGAATTATTCAAACTTCTCTAAAATCTAGGAAGAAGTAGTTTCGTCGTTTCGTGTCAGCCCCCAGTTTTCTTTAAGAGAACTTTGCAAAAATAGGTTTTTGAAATTTAATTTTGATTTATGCAAAAAATAATCAACTTTGTCGTCGGGAATTTTCCATAAAGTTTGCAAAAATATTTTTGCGACAGAAAAATGTGAATTATTCAAACTTCTCTTAAGAAAAATATTAAATCGTCGAGCGACAATCTCCTTACTAGGGGAGCTTGTTTTGTGAATTGAATATAATCGCTGTTAGTTTCTCCGAATGAAATGAGGAGAGTGCAGCGCGGTCGACCGAAGGGAGAAGTTTGAGATTTGGGGGTATTTAGAAGTTGGCGTTGTATTTTGAAAGTAGTAAATTTACCGAAATATTTATAAATATGCACATTTTAACATCTTATAGAGGAATTCAACATGAGAAGAAAAGATTTATATAAACTAATCAGAACAGAAATCGCAATAGTTGTGGTTTTTCTTGGAGGAGTAAGAGGATGTAATATGGCTTGGAATAACAGGTCAACTGTAAAGCCAGCATATCAAACAGAATCTCGTGCGACAGGATTGTATGGTCATGTTGAATTTACAAGATATTTTGATGGTTCTATGGATGTTAAAGAATATCCCGGATTTGCCCATAGATTATTCGATAGTGAGCTTCATCAAGACTTAAATGGTGATGGATTAGTGGATAGAATAAGACAGAATGGGGCAGAATGGAAAATGAACCATTTAAGTGAATTGTTAGTAAGAGAACACGATTATGATTCACATGAAGATAGATTTGATGAAGCGGATACGCGACTACAAGATTTAATGGCAAAGTATCCAGCAAAGAAATAGAGACGCCAACTTCTTTTTAATAATTCTTCAAATTTCTAATTTGACTATTGTTTAGCCCAAATCTCAAATTGCAATTAATTATGTTAGATTCTCCGAATGAAATGAGGATTCACAACTTCAAATATTGTGAAAGTTTTTTTCTTTCTCAATAAAAATTATTTTTAAATCACTCCAAATTCTTTCAAAACTTTCGCTGGCTTTTTGTAATACTCGTTAATTACTTCCTGAATTTTTTTAAAGTCAAAAATTTTTCTTTGAAATAAATTGTAAAGCAGTTTTACTCTAATCCTAAATTCGTATTCAATTTCGTCCATTCCAAGTCCATATCGTGTTGAAATTTTTTCAAAAATTCTGCTTGATCTTTTGAAATAAAAAGTGTCGTCGCGCGGACTCCAGATAAACGGCGTGTTTGTCATTGCGATTCCTTCTGAAGTTACATTTACAATCTCTACAATTTCTTTTAATTTTCTTGTTTCTTGTTTGTTCACAACTGCGTGAGTCATTATGCAAACGCAATCTAAAACATTTAACAGCGTCGGAGAAAGTTCAATCGGCGGGGTTTCTAATCTTTTTATAACTGTGTCAACAGAGTCCGCGTGAATTGTAGAGATTGACGAGTGCCCTGACGCCATTCCCTGAAATAAAACATAGGCCTCTTTTCCCCTGACTTCACCGACGATAACATAATCTGGATTTTGTCTAAAAGAACTTTTTAACAAAGTAAATAAATCTATTTCATTAGTTTTGTCCATTCCTGTTGAGCCCCTTGTAACACTCGGCAACCAATTTTCCCTCGGTAAATTTAATTCACGCGTGTCTTCAATTGAAACAACTCTTGCTTCTGGAGGAATAAAAAATGCAATCGCGTTTAGCAAAGTTGTTTTACCTGACGCTGTTCCGCCTGCAATTAAAATATTCATTTTGTGTTCAACTAAAAGCCACAAATACGCCAACATTTCTGGGCTTAAAGTTTTGAAACCAATTAATTGCGACGGAGTCCACGGGGTCTTTGTAAATTTTCTAATTGTAAATGTCGGACCTTTGCTTGAAATATCTTGAGTATAAGTTGCATTGACCCTGCTTCCGTCAGGCAAACTTCCGTCGAGAATCGGCGAGGCATAAGAAATATATTTTCCGCATCTTTGCGCGAGCTTTTCAATAAAACTTGCGAGAACTTCAACATTCTCAAAATTTAAATTCGTTTTCATATTTCTGTAAACTCTATGAACAATATAAACAGGTGATTCGTTTCCATTGCATTCAATATCTTCTACAAAATAATCCCTCAATAAAGGTTCTGTTTCATTAAATCCCAGAAAATCCCTGCAAAGATAATAAAATATTTTTTTGTAACTTTCATAAGAAATTGAAATTCCAAATTCAGTAATTAAAATCTTAAATCTCTTGTCAATGTAATCCATTAATTTTTCCAAGTCCCCTTCTACAATTCCTGCAAAATCAATCAGATTTCTCATCGCGTCTGTTATTTGTTTTCTGCATTCTTTTTCAGCGTAGTCAAGAATTGGCTCTTCAATTTCATAAATTACTTCAGAAAGTTTTTCATCCCAATGAATATGTGCAAAAGCAAAAGGAGAAATCAGAGGGTATCTCACGTCGATAATTGATTTATTTTTTTCTTTTTTTAACGGTGGAGGAGTTGGAAACCAATTTATTTTTACTCTCGGATAATTAATGATGTCTTGTTCCATTTTTAATTTAATCTGAAATTTATTGTTGTCAAACCTCCTGCGTCTGTCCCAATATTTTTTAAAAATAATTTATAGCCAGTTGAAGATTTTGTGAGATATAAATTTTCGTCTTTGTTGTTGTAAGAAATATTTTTTTTATCAAAGTAATTTGCAGTTAAAGAAACATTGAAAAAATTTCCTGATTTTTTTGTAATTCCCACAATATCTCCTTCGCTAAATTCCACATCTGGTTCGCTATATTCATAACTGCTTTGGATTTCAAAAATAATTCTGTCATTTTTTCCGTCGATAATCATTTTTCCTTTTTTTATTTCAACTCTTATTTCTCTTTGATTTCCTGCTTCGCCGATGTTTGAAATAACGCTGTCAAAATCCTGTAAAATTTTTTCTGATTGTTCAATTAAGGTCTTGTCTTGCATTTCCTGAATTTTTGGTTTTGCATAAGCCAGAACCCCGCCGATAATTACAAATGCAATTAAAGTGTAAATTACTGTCTCAACCCAAACCTGTCCTCTTTTTTTCATCCTTAGATAAGAACAAGAATTAGTTTATAATATTTTCTTTTACAAATTTTATTTAGCATGAACTAAATAATTTTCTGGCTCCCAAGTGCCGTCGTGATAAGGAAGGATTCCAAAAGAGCGAAAAGAACCTATTTCTCTATGGGGCTTTACGTCATAATTCATTTTTTTGATTGCGCAATTTACATTTGCAAACCTTTGAATAAATCGTCGACGGCAATTTTAATTAAGTTTTGCATAAATCAAAATTAAATTCCAAAACATATTTTTACAAACTTCTCTGTGAGAACCGCCTGAAGAGTTTGTAATTTTTATTTGAAACCATTAGCCAGAGTGAGTTGTTCCAAGAAAAGTAAATTTTCTTCCTTGAATAGTTATTCTTGAATAGATTTTTCTTATTTGTAAATATCCTGCTCCAAAAATTAATCTGTTTACGCAAGTTAATTGTGTTTGGTCATGCATTATTTGGCGGAGTGTTGTTTTTATAATCAAGGCATAACTGCTCAACCAATGTCCTTGATTATATTAAATTAAAAAAAGTATTTGGGTTTAATATAAAAAAGTTATAGCAAAAATTTAATTTTTTTAAGAACTTTGATTAAAATTTTAGAATTAACAAACCAGTTTAAAATGGTTTATTCGGAGATACTAACTACTTCATAAGATTTATATATCGCATTTTTTTAAGAGAAATATGTCAGAAGAAAATTCTGTGGAAATAGAAAAGAGAAAAGAGAATGTGTTTAAGTTTATTAAAGAAAAAAAAGATTGGTTTGTTTACATAATTCTAGGGTTTATAACTTTTATTGGAGTTTGGATTAGAACTCTAAACATCGATGGACTCAAAGACATTGCAACAAACAGTTGGACACTTGGGCCTGACTTAGATCCATTTCTTTTTTTAAGATGGGCAAAATATATTGTTGAAAACGGAAGTTTGATGACGATGGATTTTATGAGATATGCCCCGCTTGGTTATGATACTGCTGGCGAAATGAGACTACTCTCATATATGATTGCTTGGTTTTATGATGCAGTTTCTATTTTTTCAGATAAAATTGATGTGACTTATGCTTCAATTATCTTTCCTGTTTTTATGTTTGGTATAACCACGATTGCATTTTTTTTGTTTGCAAGAGAAATTTTTTACAACGAAAAAAAAATAATTAAAAACATAATTGCTTTAATTGCGACTGCATTTTTTGTTGTTGTTCCGTCGCTGATTTCAAGAACTATCGCAGGAATTCCTGAAAAAGAATCTGCTGCTTTCTTTTTTATGTTTATGGCTTTTTATTTTTTTATGAAAGCGAACAGAAATGAAAAATTTTCAGGGAGTATAATTTACGGAACATTGTCTGGGGTTTTTACAGCAGGAATGGCTTTGATCTGGGGAGGAGTTGATTATTTATTCTTTTCAGTTTCTGTAATGTTTTTAGTTGCGTTTATCCTTGGCAAAGTGGATAAAAAAGAATTTTTAGTTTATTCTTCTTGGTTAATTGTTGCGTTTGCTTTGATGATGCCGTTCTCAACAAGATATTCTTTATCAAATTTGCTTCAATCATTTTCAACGGGAATCCCTGTTGCGGTTTTGTGGCTTACGGGTTTTTCAGTTTTTATTATGAAATATGAGAAAACAAAAAAATTTATTGAAAAAATAAAAATACCAAAAGAAATTTCTTCTTTAATTATTTCAGGAATTATTTTAGTAATTATTGCTTCTGTTATTCTTGGACCAATGTTTATCTTCGGACAATTTGATAAAATATTTCATTTGTTAATTCAACCGCAAGTTACAAGATGGGGGCTTACAGTTGCAGAAAGCAGACAGCCATATTTTGCTGGAGAATGGAAAAGCAGTTTTGGTCCAATTGTCTTCGGTGTTCCTTTATTTTTCTGGTTGTTTTTTATTGGTTCAATATTTTTATTTGCCTATTTAATAAAAAATTTAAACAAAAAAGAAAAATTCTTTTTAATCTCAGGTTACACAATATTTTTAATTGGTTTGATTTTCAGCAGATATGCTCCAGAAAGTTTATTCAACGGAGAAAATCCTGCGAGCATAATTGTTTATTTCGGAGCAGTTTTATTATTCATTTATCTTTTTTGTTCTGTTTATTACAATCGGTTTAAGGAAAACCAGATTTCAATTTTCAAAGAATTTAATTTTAATTATCTTTTATATTTTGTTTTATTGACATTAACAATTATTGGTTCTCGTTCAGCAGTGAGATTAATTTTGGTCTTAGCTGCAGTGAGCCCTGTTGCAATTGCTTTTCTCGTCGTGAAGTCATGCGAAAAAGTTTTCAAAATAAGTCAGGAAGAAACAAAAATGTTTATGGGATTGATTGCAATTTTATTAGTTCTTTCATCTTTATTCACGCTTTGGAATTATTATCAAGTTGCAAAATCAAGCAGTGAAGGATTTGTTCCTGGCATTTATCAATGGCAATGGCAAAAAGCAATGCAATGGGTTAGAGAGAACGCCCCTGAAAATGCTGTATTCGCTCACTGGTGGGATTATGGTTATTGGTTACAGAGCATTGGCGAGAGAGCGACGATCCTCGACGGAGGAAATATAATTGAATACTGGAATCATTTAATGGGAAGATATGTTTTAACAGGAACTGAAAAAGATAATAAAGAAACACTGGAATTTTTATACGCACACAACGCAACGCATTTGTTAATTGACTCAACAGAAATTGGAAAATATACTGCGTTCTCAAGCATTGGCGCAGATGAAAATTACGACAGATTTTCTTGGATAACTACTTTTTTAATGGACTCAAGTCAGACCTATGAAACAAATAATGAAACAATTTATGTTTATTCTGGGGGTTCTTATGTGGATGAAGACATTGTCTGGAATCAAGATGGGAAAAATATTTTTCTTCCAAAAAGAAACGCAATTGTTGGCGCTGTGTTGTTAAAGCAAGACAAAGACAGAAAATTTTTACAACCCGAAGCAGTTTTTATTTACAATAATCAGCAATATAAAATTCCAATGAGATATGTTTCTGTGGACGGCAAAAATTTTGATTTTGAATCAGGACTTGATGCAGGAATATTTTTGTATCCGAGAGTAGAATCCTTGTCTGGAACAAACGCAAAAATTAATCCAATCGGCGCATTGGTTTATCTCAGCAAAAGAACAGTTCATTCAAATATTGCAAATTATTATTTGTTTGGAAAAAATTCAGATTACTTTAAATTGGTTCATACAGAAGAGGATCTGATTGTTCAAAATATAAAAACGCAAAATCCTGAACTTGGAAGTTTTGTTTATTACGATGGATTAAGAGGGCCGATAAAAATATTTTCAATAAAATATCCCGTTTGGATAAAAATGAACGAAACTTATTTGAGCAGAGAAATTCCAAATCCAGAAGTGACTTACATAAAACCCGGGGAATATAATTAATGGAAAATGTTTTATTTGTTCCAATAATTTTGGGATTTATTGTGACTTTATTTGTTATTCCATATTGGATAAAAAGATCAAGAGAAGCAGGACTTGTTGGAAAAGACATTCATAAATTAGATAAAAAAGAAGTTGCTGAGGGGGGGGGGATCGCAGTTCTGCTTGGTTTTGTTTTTGGAGTTTTGGTTTATATTTCAATAAAAACTTTTGTTCTTGAAACAGATTTAACAACAGTTGAAATTTTTTCTATGCTCACAACAATTTTAATCGCGGGTTTTATTGGTTTTGTCGACGATGTTTTGGTTTGGAAAATTGGGCTCAGTTGGAAAATAAGGATTATACTTTTGTTTTTTGCTTCAATACCTTTGATGGTAATCAACGCAGGAAATTCTGAAGTAATGGGAATTGAACTCGGATTATTTTATCCCTTAATTGCAATCCCTGTTGGAATTATCGGAGCAACAACTACTTTTAATTTTTTAGCGGGCTATAACGGACTTGAAACAAGTCAAGGAATAATTCTTTTAAGCGCTTTGGCTTTTGTGACAGCAAAGACTGGTTCTACTTGGATAAGTTTAATTTTATTAATAATGATTTCTTGTTTATTCGGATTTTATATTTTTAACAAATACCCTGCAAAAGTTTTTCCTGGAGATGTTTTAACTTATTCGGTAGGCGCTATAATTGCAATAACCGCGATTTTAGGGAACATAGAAAAAATCGCGGTATTCTTTTTCATTCCATACATAATTGAAACAATTTTAAAAACAAGAGGAAAATTAAAAAAACAAAGTTTTGGGAAATTAAATTCCGACCAAAGTTTGGAAGTTCCTTATGAAAAATTTTACGGGCTTGAACACATTTCAATCTGGATTTTAAAAAAATTCAAAAAAGATCACAAAGCATATGAAAAAGAAGTTGTAACATTAATAAATTTCTTTCAGATTTTGGTTATCCTCGTCGGCATTTTAATTTTCAGGAAAAATGTTTTTATTTAAAATGAAATGGAAAACTTTTCTCTCGTTTTTTGGAATTGCTCTATTTATTTATATTCTGTTCAAACTTAATCTCGGGTTGGTTTTTCAGGAAATAAAAAATTCTGATTTAAGATTTATTTTTTTAGCAATTTCACTTGTTGGTTTTTTGTTAATAACTCAAACACTTAAATGGCATGTTATTGCGCGAAAACAAAAAATGAAAATTTCTTTTATTGAATCATTTAAAATAAATCTTATTTCTGGATTTTATGGGTTTGTGACGCCTTCAAAAATGGGGACTCTTGTGAGAGCGGACTATTTAAAAAAATATTCAAAAGATATGGGAAAAGGTCTTGCAAATTTTGTCATAGATAAAATCTTAGATATAATCTCTGTGTTTTTGATTTTTTTTGTTTTTTTTATGAACTTCAAGGAAAAATTTTCTTTTGTTCCAATAGTTTTTTTTGTTTTGATTTTTGTGGGGTTAATTTTATTTTTGTTTTTTATATTTGAAAAAAGGTGGGTAAAACCTTTGTTAAAATTTCTGCTTGAAAAATTTGCGCCGAAAAAAATAGTTGAAAAAATAAAAATTAATTTTAATTCATTTCACGACGACATTCCAGAAAAAAAGTATTTTCCAATATTTATATTTTTGAATATTTTAAACTGGATTCTGACTTATTTTATTACTTTTATAGTTGGAATGGCTGTGGGAGTAAATCTTAATTTTGTTTATTTTCTTGCGATATTGCCGATAAGCACAATAATAAGTTTAATCCCCATAACCATAAATGGATTAGGAACAAGAGAGGCGACTTTGATAAGTTTATTTGCTTTGTTTGGAATTAGTAGCGAGAAAGTTTTTTCAATGTCTATTATAAATATTTTAATCGCAAATATATTGCCTTCTATCACAGCAATCTTTTTAATGTTAAAAAAGAAATAAAAATTAATGAGAATCAGCATTGTCATTCCTGCTTACAATGAAGAAAAAAGAATCGGAAAAATGCTTGAGAGTTATGGAAAGTTTTTCTCTGGATTAAAGAAAAAAAATATTTTGGATTTTGAAATTTTTGTAGTAATAAACGGAACAACAGATAAAACAGAAGAAATTGTGAAAGAATATCAAAAAAAATTTAAAGAAATAATTTATGTCAATAGATTGGATATTGCTGCTAAAGGTCTTGCAATAATTGAGGGATTTAAAGACGCGTTGAAAAGAGAGAATGATTTAATTGGATTTGTCGACGGAGATTTAGCAACTCCTCCAGAAGCATATTATGAGCTAATAAAAAATATTGGAAACTATGATGGGATTCTTCCAATTCGTTGGGACAAAAAAAGCAAAATTTTAACTGAACAAAGTTTTTTTAGAAAAATGTTAAGTTATGGATACAATTTGATCATAAGAGGTTTATTTTTATTTCCTTATCGTGATACCCAATGCGGAGCAAAATTATTCAAAAGAGAAATTCTTGAAAAAAACGTAAATAAAATTGTGACAAGTAGTTGGGGTTTTGATATTGCTTTGCTTTTTTGTTTAAGAAAAGAATCAAATGCAAGAATAAAATCAATTCCTACAATTTGGGAAGACAAAAAAGGTTCTAAAATAAATTTCAAGAGAACTCCGATTAGAATGTTTGCCTCTGCAATTCGGCTTAGATTAATTCATTCGCCTTTCAAAGATTTTGTTCGGCTTTACAGAAAACTTCCAGAAAAAATGAAATTCCATCAATGGTCGTAGAAAGAAAAAAATTATTCAGAAGATTTCCACATTAACTCAAACCATTTTTTATAAGAATTTGCAAGCTCTTTATTAATTATCATAAAACAGATAGGATTATCTCCATCCCATAAAACATTAACAACCCGATCCCCATAAATATTAATTACAGCTGGATTTGAATATTCTTTTGGAAGAAATCTCTTTCCCATTAATTTTAGATTTGCAATTGTTTTTCCTTTGACTTCATAATCATAAAGAACTTTCATTTTTATTTTGGATTTTACTCTTAATCTATCAAAATTAGGAAAAAAATATTCTAATTTATCTTCTTTCCCTACTGCTCCAATTAAATAAAGAGTTTGATTTTGTTTTAAAACATCTTTTCTCATTGTCTTAAATCCTTCTTTTCCATATAAAACATGTGCCTCTGCCTGAGGTATTAAAGAAGTTTGCTTTTTTAATTCAGGCAGTATTTTTTTTATGTTTTCTTCTTTTTTATTTAATTTTTCTTTTTGTTCTTCTAGATAAGAGAGTAATCTCTCAGGTTCAGAAGCTTGAAAGAATTTTATATTATTTTTAATAACATAAGAAACCAGCCCTTTTTTAATAAGTTTATTTATTGCTTCATATACTCTGCTTCTGTGAAGAGAAACCTGTTTCATTAGAGTTCCTACTTTCGCGGAACCTGTTTTAAGCAAGATGGTATAGATAACAATTTCGCTTGGTGCTAGTCCTATTTCTTGTAATAATTTTTCGTCCATACTTTAAAGAAAACCTTTGAGATATATAAATCTTATCGTTGTAGTCTCATTAGAGGGGGACAAATATTAATAAAATAACTTGTGGTTCCTATGAAGTGATTAAAATGGCTAAACAAGCACAACCAATTCCAAAAGAAGTTTATGAGTGTCCCAAATGTAATAAAAATCTATTCACAAATTTAGAAGAAGCAAAAAAGCATGTCAACGTTCCAATTTATGGACTTCCAATAGGTTTTGTTTTTTATAGTGGTAGTCTATTAGGATATCCTCATGTTGAAAATAGTTTCATTAATATTGTTCTACCGGGAGATGCCGGTGTTTGTAAAGATGATAGGGGATTGCATGGGATTATTCAGCAAATATTACCTATAGAATTCTATAACGATGGATTGGATTTATTCACACAAAGAGATATTAGACGGAGAAGAAAAAAACTCTTATTTAGTTTAGGTTTTAAAAATCCATATAATTGCGAGGGAGTTCCTCTTAGTTTTAGAATGGATCACACTGAAAAAGGATGGGATTATTGGAAAAATGCAGATGCAATAAAAAACATGTGTAAAGAAGACCCAAAATTTTACTTATTGAACCCAGCAGAGTTTATTTATTTCGAAAGATTATTTTATTCTATTAGACGAAGATTTTTAGAAAAAGAACGAAGCTTAGCTAAAGGATTGGGGGTTAAACCAGAAGAGCTACATCAAGACGAAAAACAATTGCTACGATTAGACTATGTTGACAAATCAGATTTATATAAACTGAAAACTATAACGGGGATAAGATTACAGAGAAATTTGTAAAAACATTTTTGCGATTGAAAAAGACGAATTATTCAAGGTTCTCAATAACAAAAAGAATTATAAAACAAATTTCATTTTAATTTAAATGCCTCAAGCAGTAACACATTTTTTAATTCCAGCAATTTTAGTCGCGTTATTCAGAGATTTTTGTTTAAAGAAAAAAATAAATTTTCCTCTTCATTATGTTTTGATTGCAGGAATTGGGGGGCTTTTAGTTGATTCAGATTATTTATTATATTATTTATTTAAGGCGTTTAATTTTTCTTTTCCAAGTCATAGAATATTTTTTCATAATTTATTTTTTGTTTTGATTTTTTTAATTTTGGGATTTATTTTTATGAAAATAAATTTTAAGGAATTTGGAAAACACAAACTCAAAATTTCTACAATTTTTTTTATAATTAGTTTTGCAGGTTTAACTCATCTTTTACTTGACTGGTTTTTTATTGGAGAGGTTTTATTTTTCTATCCGTTTTCTGATTTAAGTTTTGGTTTAAATATTTTGAAAAAACTTCCAGAGTATATGCAAAGTTCAATCACAGGAATTATCGACGCTGTTTTACTTATTTTTTGGATGAGCTATCTTGAAATAAGACATAAGATATCTGATTATATTTGAGATAGTGTTAAGTCAACCCTGAATCTTAACATCGACATTTTTTCTTAAAAATTTTAACAA
>CAYVCF010000024.1:0-13604 GCA_964450135.1 Candidatus Woesearchaeota archaeon | reverse complement strand
CGTCGTAGTTTTGCTAATTTTTAAGCTTTTTTGGTGCTAAAATGTCTCAATCACCTAATTTTAAATACAACTTTTGTAAAATCTAAATGACCATTCAGGGGACTCGACTACAATTTGCAAGTTATGAAACAATTGCTGAAACTTGGTCTCGCCACGAACAAATACAAAGGGGTTTAATTGTTTGTCCTGTTGAGAGACATCCAGAAGGTAAAAGAATTTGTGGTCTGAATGAATTAGAATGCAAATACCCAAACCCTTTTGATTGTGAAAAATATTTAGAATACAAAAGGGCTTTTGAAAATTAATTAACTCTTTTCAAAAATTTTTCAAAACTTAAAATCCCGAATTCGCTAACAATTGCTTTAATATATTTTTTTTCAATAAATTCAAATGCAGGATTTTGTATTTTGATTTTTTTCGGAGCTTTATCCCAAACTTCGTTAAGCGAACGTTGTTCAATTGGAACTTTTGTTTTTGAAAATTTCCAAGAATCAGCGACGATAAAAACAGGAATTTTATTTTTGTAAGCCAGTTCTGCAATCATTTTGCTTCCGATTTTATTTATCACACCTGTTTTTAAAATTGCGTCTGCCCCGAGAAAAATTTTATCAGAATAAATTTTATCTTTTCTGTTTTCTTTTTCCAAAGCAGTTGCAACCGCAGAATCAACAAACATTGTCACAGGAATTTTTGCGTTTTTTAATTGCTTTGCAGTTTTTCTTCCTTGAAATAACGGACGAGTTTCTGTATTGTAAACTTGAAAATTTTTTCCTTTTTTCTTTGAATATATCAGAGCATTAACAACATTTGTAGAATGACAATGCGTGAAAATTTTGTCTTGGGACTTAATTAATTTAAAAACAAATTTATTTATTTTTTCTTGCGTGTCGTCAAAATGTTCCAAGGTTTTTTTGTAGCCGAATTTTTCAAAATAATTTAGAGAATGCAAAAGCATTGGTTCTGTTGGTCTTACTGAAAGAATTTTATTTTTTGCTGACTTTGTTGAAATTAAATTATACGCAAACAAGCCAGCCTTCGCGACATTTCGCGCGCCCTGAATTTTCACTGACTTTATATCTGCGATTATTTTTTCAAATCTTTTTTTTGAATCCATTATAAAATTAAAACCGCAAGATATATATATATATCGTCTTAAAAAAATAAAGAAATTGTCTAAAACATGAACCGACAATTTCTATCTTTTCAGTTTGACAAAAAAACAAACTGAAAATAACTCGTTAATAAAATTTTGAGTTTCAAAATTTGCGAGTTAGATAATATTATTGAAAGGAGG
Organism: Candidatus Woesearchaeota archaeon; assembly: GCA_964450135.1. Lineage (GTDB taxonomy): Archaea > Nanobdellota > Nanobdellia > Pacearchaeales > GW2011-AR1 > CAYVCF01. The sequence continues at coordinate 12,310 of CAYVCF010000024.1, read as the reverse complement.
TAAAAAATTGAAAACAAAAATGGAAAATAATTTTTGGAAAACATTCAGCATAATTTTGATAGTTGTTCTTGTCGTCGGTGCTGTGATTGTTTTTTGGAAAAATCCTGAGTTGAGTCCGAACGCAGGAGTAATAAATAATAACTCTATCTTTACTCCCGACTTCGCATTTATGGATTATTAGCAAAATCGCTCGACCTAAAGTATAGTTAACTATTAATTGCAAAAAACTTTGTTCAAAAAGTTTTCTATCTCAACGAGTTTTATGTGGTATCGTAGGATACATAAAAAAACACTGCTTAACTACAAATAGGGGGATATTTCGAAAAAGAACCGCCTGCTTTTTCACCGAAAGGTATTTAATTAAAACTTTTTTGATATTTTAATGTTAAGTAATTTCCTTAAAGAGGTGGTTGTTTCTATCATCGGAAAACCCGCTGAACCTATCGCAGATTTGTTAAACAATAAAGAATATATCAATGAATTTATAATCGCTAAAAAGTTAAATGTGACCATAAATCAGACAAGAAATATTCTTTACAAACTTTCAGACAATGGGCTTGTATCGTCGATAAGAAAAAAAGATAAGAAAAAAGGGTGGTATACTTATTTTTGGAAAATAGAAATTTTGAAAACACTTCTTTTTTTAAGAGAAAGGTTTTTCAACAGAAAAGAGCAAATTGAAAAACAAATTCAAAGCAGAGAATCAAAACAATTTTATGTTTGCAATAGATGCGCAATAGAATTTAATGAAGAAAATGCTCTTTTGCAAAATTTTACTTGCCACGAATGCGGGGATATTTTTACACTAAAAGATAATTCAAAAATTCTAAAAGAATTTTCAAAAAATCTGGTAAAAATTGACAATCAATTAAAACTTATCGACGCTGAAATAGCAAAAGAAGAAGAAAAAATAGGAAAACAAAAACAAAAAGTTATTAAAAAAGAACAAAAGATTAAAGAAAAAGAAAAGCAAAAAAAGAAACGGTTCAGACTTTCTTTAAAGAAAAAGTTAAAAAAAACTTTAAATAAGAAATTAAAAAATATCCCAAAAAAGAAAAAATTAAAAAAGAAATCGCAAAATAAAAAACCAAAAGATAAACAAAAGAAAATTCAAAAAAAATTAAAATCCCCTAAAAAGAAATAATGTCTATTTACGAATCTACTCTAAAAAAGAAAAATTTTTTTCTGCGATTTAATGTTATAACTCAGCTTATAATTGTGAATATTTTTATTTATTTTTTATCTTTAATATTAATAGGAATTTATGGAAATGAATTTTTTTCACAATATTTTGCATTAACTCCGTCGCTGATTTTGCAATTTAAGATTCTTTGGACGATTTTTACAAGTATGTTTTTGCACGCAAGTTTTTTTCACCTCTTTGCAAATATGTTTTCATTATTTTTTATTGGGAATTTTTTAGAAAAAATTATCGGAAGAAAAAGAATTTTTTGGGTTTACATCTTTTCAGGAATTTTTGGAGGAATTGCTTTTGTATTGGCGAGTTATTTTCTAAAAACAAATTTTCCTGCTGTCGGCGCCTCTGGCGCGATTTTCGGATTGCTGGGGGTTTTAGCAGTCCTAGTTCCTTATTCAAAAATTTATTTAGTTGCAGGCCCATTAATTCTGATTGTCGCGCAAGTTTTGCTTAGCGCAATTTTGCCTGAAAATATTTTAGGAACTTTGAACCTTTTAATTAATATTTTAATTTTTGTTATGATTTTTTCTATGCTGTCTTTTAGTTCTTCTCTAAGAAAATTTGCGATTCCATTAGAACTTCCAATGTGGCTTGTTCCTATTGTAGCAATTGTCCCGCTTTCAATAATTGGTTTATTTGTTCAACTTCCAATTGGAAATTCTGCGCATTTTGGCGGACTTGTCGTAGGAATTCTCTATGGATTTTATTTAAGAAAAAAATTTCCAAGAAAAATTAAATTCTTCGGAGAGGCCTTCAGATGAAAAAAAAGAAAAATAGAAGAATGTCTAATTATTTTTTAAGAGGTTATCTTGCTTCTTGGAATTATATTAAAGAATCTAAAAAATTTATTTACGCGATAATAACTTTCTTTTTTATTTTTGCATTAATTGGATTTTTCATTCCCGCCCCAGAAATTTTAAGCAATTCTATTATTTTATTCATTCAAAATTTGCTTGAAAAAACTCAAGGAATGTCTCAATTAGAATTAATTAATTTTATTTTTTTAAATAATTTACAAAGTTGTTTTGTTGGTTTTTTGTTTGGTTTTTTTTTGGGTTTGTTTCCAATTGTCGTAGGAATTTTAAATGGATATGTTTTGGGATTTGTTGGAAAACTTGCAGTTGAAAAGGGGGGAATTTTTGTTTTGGGGGGTTTGTTCCCACACGGAATTTTTGAATTGCCTGCAATATTTATTTCACTTGGATTTGGATTGAGGTTGGGATTCTTTATTTTTCAAAAAAACATTGGAGAAAATTTTAAAGAATGTTTTTTTAATGGTCTAAAAGTTTTTATTCTTGTAGTAATACCTCTTTTGATTATCGCGGCTATTATCGAGGGAAGTCTGATAAGTTTGTTTTAACATCCCCTAGTGAGTTAGCGGTTGGTGAGATAAACAAAAAAATAAATTAGTAATCTAAAAACTTTTTTAAATCAACTTACCGCAAGAATAATAATTCACAATTTAAGAAAATGGAATTACTATGGACTATTCTGACGCAAAGCCCCCTGTCTTAATAAGATTATTTTAAGGGGTTTATCTGAGTTCATTTGCTTTTTCGATCCCCTTTTCATAAGAAGTCTTAGCGACAATTTTATAACGATATTCTAAATTGGGATTATCTATTATTCTCTTCAAAGTTTCTTTAGAAACATTTTTATTTCTAGAGATTATTCTTAAAATATACTCATAGCCTTTTCTAAAATCTTATCTAATACATTATCGGGACATTCTTTATGACCACAAATAGAAGATAAAACCGCCCATTTATCGCTATCAGAATACCGATTAAATATGTAATTAAATAAATCTGAATCTTCTTTTTTAGAGATATTCCATATAACAGCCAATTGCAATAACTCATCAGATTCTTCAATTGATTCTATATCTTCTTTTTTTATATTTCCTGTTAAGAATTCTTTAAATTTATCCGTCCAACCAATTCCTTTTGAAGAATAAAGATAAGAAATAAATAAATCCCATATTCTATTTTTCAATTCAGCGACGTTTTGTATATGAATCTCTAAATAATTTCTAAGCGAATCTTCATTTTTTAATGAATCTTCCTTGAACACTCCTCTTCTAAATAATAAGTTTAATGTTTTTTCGTCTAAATAAGTAAGGCCTGCTTCAGAAGTCCATTTATTTTGGATTAATATCTCATTTTTAAGAACAAGTACAATGTTAACACTTTCAGAATATCTTCTATAACTCTCTAAATTAATTAACCCCCGCTCATATATTGAACTAAGGGATTTATAGACTAATGGAAAATTGTCTTCAGTATTTATTTTTCTTCCATCAGAATAATCAAGAATATTAATAAACCATGTCAAAAACATAAAATCTATTGTTCCACCATGACCGTATTTAATATTTTTTATCCCCTGTTTTGTTCTTTGAGTATAATATTGATCAAAGTAAAATTTTTGAAAACAAAAAACTCTTTCAAATCTTTCTTTTGTGCCGTATTTTGTTTTAAGAGTCTCAATATAGTTATGGACATTATAGTCTCCATAAATAAATTTAGATTCGATTACCTGGTTTCCTTCAGTTATACTATCTTTTATATATGATTCGCAATCTTCATAATTACCCCAATCTGGAACATCAATCTTTTCAAAATTTTCTTTTTCAAGAAGTTTAATAAATTCATTTCTAAAGATTAGATAATCTTCGTTATCGTTTTCTCTAATGATCATTATATCTGCATCAGACTCATCAACCATCTCTTGCCTAGATGGAGATCCAAAAAGAAAGATAGCAATTCCATTTAATTTCTTGCAAGGTATTGCTTGCTCCGCTTTCTCTGCAATATCCTGAATTATCCTCCTAAACTTATGGGAATAGTTGGTTACATAAATAAACCCCTCATTAATCTTACATTTTACCATGATATTTTAATAGACCTGCCCCTTTTAAATTTTTACCTTGTTGCCACTTATTAGTTATTGTAATTTCTCAGTTAATAAAAGAAATTTGCCTTTTAATAAAAAACCGAAGAAAAATATTTGGGTGCAACGAAGTTAAACCTCTTATCGTTTGTTAGACAAAATTTATTTTAGCTCATTCTCTCGTCGAGAAACGAACAAAAGAAGAAGGTTGTAAATTTTTGAATCAAATTAAAAATTCTTGTTATGAACAAATTTTAAGAGAGGATTATCTTAAAAAATTTTGCAAAAAAGACAATAGAATTATTTTTGTCGTCAGCAAATTGAATTTAATGTTTTGGTAGTGGAATTTAATTAGTGAGAATTATTTAAGAAGAAGGGTAGTTAATTTGTATTGCCAATATCTTAGAATAATATACAAGATAGTATAAAAGTAAAAAATTTATCTCCCAATAAAAAAGGGGATAAACAAAAAATGGTTATTTTATCTACAAAGATTACATTAAATGACTTCGTTCGCACAATATACATTGTGCGAACGATTTACGTTCTATTTGTAAAAATTTTAAAGGGCGGGTATTTTGCTCAATTTTTTACTATTTTGATAAAAATTTTTATCATGTTATAATCTGAGAGTGTCGTTCACTAAGGTTGGCTTTACGATTTTATATGAAAGATGCTCAAGATATAATAAATCTCTTTTATTTATGGAATAATCAAGGAATTCTAAATTTTTATTTATACTTTTTTGGAAATTGTTCACTAAGGTTCTCTTTATGCAAATAAGGCATTTCTAATTGAATAAATTAATTTGAAATCTAACCCAAGAGAACTTTGCAAAAAGGGGTTTTGAATTTTAATTTTGATTTATGCATAAAAAATTAAATTTGTTGAAGGAAAAAATAATTAATGTGACATCCTCTGCGGACTAAAGTCCGCAGTTTCCGTGATGTTCGTTTTGAGTCTTGATGTAATTCTGAACAACATCAAATTGAATAAATCCAACTGACGACGCAAATTTTCCGCGACCCCACAAACGTCATCGAGGATATCTTAATCTTGCTTGTTTGTGAAATTCAAAAAAAAGTTTTGCAGAAATTCCTTTTAAATATTGCAACGCCGTCGACGGAAACATGGCCATTGGAATTGTCGCGGTTCCTTGGATATGGTTTGATTGAACATTTAGTTCAATCCATTTTATCTTATGCAACAACGCGGCTCGTTCTAATGCACACTTCAACTAATTTTTTGTATTCCCATTTTCTAAACCCCTTATAACGATGTTTAGGACGCCACTCAAAATCCCATATTAAAATACCGACGCTGCGAGAATTTTTCTCAAATTTATTTGTGTATTTTTCATAGCTTCCACTAAGACAAATTTGTCGTTCCATTTTTCTCTAAAAAGTTTATTTAGTTTTAGAAAGTTATAACTATTGTTGACTTTCAAGAGCAGAGTATCTCGGCTTATCATATTAATATCTTCTCAAAAATAAAAACTTTGCGGGGTTCAACTCAACCTCATCTTAAAAGATGATGCTTCTCTGCAATGTAAGAAAATAAGTGAAAGTAATAAGATGACATATCCAAACGACAGTTTATAGTGTTTGATACTGTTTAAACAAGCTGTTTAACCTATTTTTTTAAAACAAACAGCAGTTTTTTAAGTATAAAAATTAATTAATTTTTATTAAAGAATAAAGAAAATCAACAAAATTTGTCGACGTAATAGAAAAGTTTTTAAATGTATTTTTACAGATAATTATTATGTTTGAATGGTTTTCTAGAAAAAAAGAGGTAGAGGGGGTTAAGGAAGATACAAAAAAAGGTTTTGAAGCAGTAAAAAAAGATATAAATTCGGTGATTGGTTGGATAAAACATTTGAATTCTGAAAGAAGTTTACAAATAAAGGAAATGTGTGAGTTAAAAGAAAATTTATCGTCGATAAAAGAAGAGGTGGAAGGGATAAAAAATGTTCTTTCAATCATCAATCAAGTTGATCGTAAACAGCTGTTCAAGACAAACAAGCACGTGTTTAATAAACAAACATCTGTTTATCCCGTTCAAACAGCTGTTCAAACAGCTGTTCAAACACCAAAATTTGAGCAATTTTCTATAACAGAAAGAGCAATCATCTGGATACTATTAAATAGCGATATAAAATTAAGTTACGACGATCTTGCTGTAATGCTTGGAAAGGAAAAATCGACGGTTAGGGGACAAATTAATACTATAAAACAAAAAAGTGGGGCATTAATAGAGGAATCAATAGAAAAAAATGGTAAAAAGAGAGTGTTTATACCTGAAGAAATAAAGGAAATTTTGTTAAAAAAGCAAAAAGTGAGGATTAATAAAGAAAAGATTAATGAAAAATCATCAAAAAAATGGGTTTCAGAGTATTAAAAAAGGGAATAACTTATAAAAATAGAAGAAAAATTATGAATGGGGCCCTCTTTTTAATAAAAAGGATTAAATATGAAGATATTCGTTTAAACGAAAAAATTTAAATATTTCTAAGTTCAAAAATTGTTGAAAGGGAAACTATTCTTTTAAGATTTTTAGATATAGAAAGAACAATTGTTTTATTTTTTATCTTATTTTTTTCAATGGGAATCTCTTTTTTTATTAATTTTCCAATATAATCTCTAACAGAGCTTTCAGTAAGATTTAATCTTTGAGAAAGAGTTCTATAATCAGAGATCCCTCCTTCTTCCTCTATTTGATAAATAGTAGTAAATATTAACATCTCTTGGGGGGTTAAGCGTTTAAATTTAAATCTGATCTCTCTTTTTAAAGAATCTAATGAATTGAGTAATTGAAATGCATTATCTACTGAATTTAACTCCTTTTTTATCAATTTCTCATCGTCTTCGTCTGTCTGTCTGTCTGTCTGTCTGTCTGCTGGAACCCCCCCATTTCCTATGGAGAAAATCTTTTTTTCCGTTATAAATTCTGTTTTATTCAAATTTTGTGTTGGATTATTTGTTGGAATTGCTGATTTTGATGAATTTTGTGTTGGATTATTTGTTGGAATTGCGGGATTATTTGCTTGAAGTTGTAATTCTTTTTTTTTAAAAATATTCTCTAAATTTAAAGAAATTTTTTCTTGAGAAAGTTGCAAACTTTTTATAATTTCACAAATAGAAATAACACTTTCTCTTGTTTCAATTAGTTCTTTTCTTAAAAAATTCACCTCGTCTTGAATATTTGAAATATTTTGCTTTACTTTGTTAAACGCCTCTTTTATGTGATTCATAAGATAAACAATCAAGAGCAATATAAAAAGATTAATGTGATGGGGATTATACTTTCTGAAGGTCATTATAAATTTGGTACGCTTGATTACTTAGCTTCCATCTCGATCTTCTTTTATAAGCTATTCCTTCTTTATTTTTTTTAACTTCAATAATTAGATTTTTATTTTTTAATTCAATTAAAATTTTTTTTATAAATTCCTCATCTCTTGCAATTTCTCGTGCAATATGTGATGTAAATAATATCTGAGGAGATTTTGTAAAAAGAAAAAGCAAAACTTGTTCGGATATTTTTTCTTTTTTAGATTTTGAAATTCTCATAAAAAAATAAAGATTAACTCTCTTTTAAGTTATTCGGTTTTATATTTTGCAATCTTCCAAAGTGCATCAAAATAAGATTTAAAACTTTTTGTTGATTCTGTATTTTGAATTAAAAAAGCAGTGGGATTTTCTGTCCAAATAACTATAAAAGATTTATTTTTATAAAAAACGATTTCCATTTTTGTCGCAAGATATTGTGGAAGATATTTTATTTCTGCATTCTTTTTTGTCGACGGTTCAATATTTTCTTTGACTTCGAGATTTGCAAGCATTTTTAGTTTAATCCCTTTCTCATTTCTCTTTAAATGATAGTTTTGAAAAAAGTCCCTTAATCCTTTAACTTCGCCATAAGTTGCTCCTAAAACAAAATATTCTTCTCCTTTTTTTAAATCGTCAAGTATATTTCTAAAAAGATTCGTGACTCCTTTAAATCCTTCATAAATAACTGCTTGGGATTTGTTCTCGGAATTATTTAAAATTTTTTCAATTTCAGGGATGATTTTTTTTATTTCTTGTTTTTTGCTCTCAAGGATTTTTTCTTTTTCTTCAATATAATCAATTATTCTTTTAGGATTGGTTGCACTAAAATATTTTATTTTTCCTTTTAACACATGCCCCACAATTCCTTTTTTTTCTAATCTATCTAATATTTTGTAAATCTTAGATGAAGAAACCTGTGATTTCTTTGCAAGTTCGCCTGTTTTTGTCTCTCCAAGATTAAGCAGAGCCAAGTAAACTTTTGATTCTCCGTTTGTCAGACCAATATCTTGCAATAATCTTTCATCCATGACCATAATAACTTTCTAAGTTATATAAACTTTTCTAACTACGACCCCCTTAGGTAGCGATTAAATATAAATAGGTTATTTTATTGTAATCATTATCAATTTGTTACAAACAACGGAGAGAACAAAACATGACAAACGAAATAAGAAAAACTATTGCAGGAGGATTAGTAGCATTAGCTATGGCTTCTAGTGCATATTGTCAAGATAAACCAGCATCTTCTTATGAAAAATTATCTGCACCCATCGCTTCATATGAATTATCTCAAGAAAGAACAAAAAGATTAAGAAGTTTAGAAGAGTGCGAAAATAAAAAAATTTTAGAATCAGTTAAAAGAATAGAACATCCTTTCTTAGTCTATGGTGGGGCATTAGTTGCCGCATGGGCATTAGCACTTAGATTTGCTTCTTCTTCAAAAATAAAAAGAAAAGAAGATGAAGAATTAATCCCCATCTTAGAAGAAAATGGCTATAAACTTCATGATAGTCCAGTTGGTGGACCAGGATATCCAGTAATTTATAAATTTGGTAGACCTCTCTTCTCGGGGGAGGGGGAACAATTTTTTGCTCTTATAAATATCCACGGAAGGAGTTATTGGAGGCCAGATCAAGACGGGTATCACTTAGTTTTATTAGACCGGGTAAAAAGAAAAACTCATCTTGTTGATTCTAGTGGAACCAGAAGAATTCATTTTAATGGATATTTTAATTTTAAACCAATTGCAATCTCCCATAATTGGAAAGATAACGAGGTTTTAGTATGTTATGAAAAGAGAAATGAAAATTACAAAGAAAAGAAGATAAAAGGGGTCGATCTAGGGGAAACAAAATAATCAAAAATTCCTATATAAAATCCCTCGCAGGCAATCGTTTCATCTTTTTATCTGAATTAATTGTTGCAATGTCAAATCTTTCGAGATGAAATTTTTCACCTTGAATTTCTTTAAATATTTCTAATAGAGAACTTTGCAAAAATAGGTTTTTGAAATTTAATTTTGATTTATGCAAAAAATAATCAACTTTGTCGTCGGGAATTTTCCATAAAGTTTGCAAAAATATTTTTGCGACAGAAAAATGTGAATTATTCAAACTTCTCAATACTAATTTTATTCCTTCTTCGCTCTTCCTAAACTTTCCATTTCCCCTTTTCTTGAATAACCTTTCCGTCAACGATAATTTTTGCGTCTTTCATATTTTTGACAATGTCCCAATGAATTGCAGAATCGTTTCCTCCGCCGTTTTCTTTGTAAGCACTTCCGAGAGCAAGATGAATTGTTCCGTTGATTTTTTCATCAAATAAAAGATTTTTTGTAAATTTATTTATTTTTGAATTGCAACCAATCCCAAGTTCTCCGACATAAGATGCATTTTCGTCTGTTGCTAACATTTCTTTTAAAAAATCTTGATTCTTGCTTGCTTTTGATTCAATGACTTTTCCGTTTTCAAATTTTAGTTCAATGTCTGTGACTTCTTTGCTGTCGCGGATTGCGGAATAGTCAAATTTTATCCAGCCGTTTAAACTTTCTCTAACCGGCGACATAAAAATTTCTCCGCCAGGCATATTTTCTTCGCCAGCGTCGATTTTTGCTAAATTCCCTCTAACTTTCATTTTCAAATCAACCCCTTTTCCGATTAAATGAACAGAACTATTTTGTTTAAACTTTAATTTTATTTTATTCATAAAATTTTTAATTTTTTTCCAGTCTTGCAAACACGCAGAATAAACAAAATTTTCATATTCTGTTAAATCCATTTCAGATTCTTGAGCAAGGGCTTGGCAAGGAAAACCAACCGCGACCCTGCACATTTTTGGACGAGAATTGCAAATGTATTCTAAAATTGGGTGGATTATTTTTGCCCGCACAATAATTTTTTTTGGGTCGCAGTTTGTTAGCTCTTTTGTGTTTACTTTTGTATCTATTCCAATATATTTTTGAGAATTTTTTATCATATAATCAAAATGATCTGGAAATTTTTCAATTTGATATTTTTTAGCGTGTTTATAAAAAAATGGACTTGTGCCTGGGATTGAAACTCGCAAAATTGGATGTGCATTTTTTAAAATAATTTCTTTATACAACGCAAGAATAAAACTTTCTGCTTCTGTTGAGCCAGAAATTACAACGTTTTCTTCTGGTTTTACATTTAAAGAATAATTTACAATTAGTTTCGCAAGTTTTTGGGTTCGTAGATCAGTTGTCATTTTATTTTTTCAATCATTTTTATTTGTTCTTCTTTAGTTTATTTTATTTTTCATTTTTCCAAGAATTCTTAGGCAATTCTTCACCTGCACTTTGCAAGTCAATCACCTCAAAAAAATTTACATTATTTATTATCTTTTTTGAAAATTATTTTATTTAATTTTCTTCTGAATCTTCTAAATTTTTTTCAGTTTTGTCGAATGCGTTTTTTTGCAATGAGGGCATTTGAATGTGTAAGGGCAAATTTAAATCTTCTTCAAGTTCTAAGGCCTTGACATGACATTTTCTTAAAATAACATTGAACAAACTTACTCTGAATTCTGTTGGAATTTTTTTTTCTTTCCAATCTTTTAAAATATCTCTTGCAATTTTTGAATCAACCCCAAGAATTATTGTACCTGTGAATTCTATTTTTGCGATTTTTGATTCGTAATTTAAAGTATTTTTAAAAGTAATTGCAATCATCTGTTCTTTTAATTTGAAAATTTCTGATTTTACTTCTCCGATTTCTAAAATATCAATGTTTGTGTTTATTTTCAAATTAGAAAAATTATCTGAAAATTTTTCTACAGAAAGTTTTGTAAAGTTAAATCCTGCAAGTTTCATAATAAAATTATTTAAAAAAGGTTTTTAAGAATTGTGGTGATTTTATGAAATGTTAATTAAAGTATTTTGAGATTGATAAATTAAACTTGAGAGAAGTTTGAATAATTCACATTTTTCTGTCGCAAAAATATTTTTGCAAACTTTATGGAAAATTCCCGACGACAAAGTTGATTATTTTTTGCATAAATCAAAATTAAATTTCAAAAACCTATTTTTGCAAAGTTCTCTTGAAAAAGATCAAAGAGATTTATTTATTTTATATACTTGAAAATAGCATTTTTTTTACAGATAAGTTTATAAATAAAAAGATTTTGGATTAGTTATGCAGAATGAAAAAAATCCTTTTACAGCAATTTTAGGAAAAATGATTGTGACAAAAGAAGGAAAAAGATTGGGTTTTGTTAAAGACATTACTTTTGAAACAAAATCTGGAGAATTAATAAATATAGTTGTAAAAGACACAACCCCTTATACAAAAAATTTAAACCTTGAAAGAACTTCAAATAATGATTCTTTAATTCCTTACAACGCAATAATTGCAATTGGCGACTTTGTAATTGTTTCTGAAGAAGATTTGATTTAAGACAGGATAAAATAAAAATTGTGAAAAATAAATAAATTATTTTTTAAGTTCTTTTTTTCTTTTCTCAACTTCTTCACCTATTTTTTAATTTTATTCTCTTTTTTCTTTTATTTTTTCTTCCTAACTTTTTTCTCTTTTATTTTTATATTATAGTCAAGGAAATTCATCAATTCAAATATTCAGTTTCTTGAACATCCAAAAGTTCTAAACAAAACTTAAAGAACTTTTTAATTGAAGAAATAACATAGATTTTGCTCAATTTATTATGTTATTTAATATACTCCCTGACCCCTTGATTTCGTCTAGAAAATATTTATAAAGGATTTTGAAATTTTTTATTTTTTATTTTATTTAAAAAATTTTATATAGTATAGTATATAGTATATATTATAGTATAATTAATATAATAATAAAGAAAAAGGTGATTAGGTCAATTCCGCACTAAACTGTCTTCCTTACAATACAAATATCAA
>CAYVCF010000023.1:12547-14284 GCA_964450135.1 Candidatus Woesearchaeota archaeon | reverse complement strand
AATTATTGGGTTTGATAAAATTTGTCAAAGGTGTTTAGGGATTGTTAAGTTGACAGTATCCTACACTTCGATGAAGGCGAGCAATTTCACTAATAATCCATAAATGTGAAGTCGAGAGTAGAACGATTTTACTAATAATCCATAAAAAGCTTAAAAACATTGTCATATTAAAATAATAAAAGAATGATGAAGAATAAAAAATTTAAAACTAATTTCTGGTCTGTAAAAAAATATTTTGCAATCGGATTTATTCTATTTTTATTTCTTGCAATATTTTTTTTAGATTCTAAAACCGGATTTTTTTCTCACAAAAAAATTGATGAAAGAGATTCTGCATACTGGACAAGAGACAAAAACGGAATTGTCGTCGGTGCAGACGAGATAATTATTAATGGAAGTAAAGAAAATTGCTGGCTGATGATTCACGGATATTCTTCTGGCCCGGGTGATTTAAAATCTCTCGGAGAAAAAATTAGTCAAAATTTTTCTGATTATATTTACATCCCAAGATTAATCGGACATGGAGAAGTTCCAAGCCATCTCTTAAATTTAACCTTAGAGGATTGGTATTTACAAATTGAAAAAATTTTTGATTCATTGGAAAAAGAATGTCTAAGTGTAAATGTCGTCGGGTTTTCTTTTGGTGGGGCTCTTGCAACAAAACTTGCTGAAAATAAAAAAGTTAAAAATATTTATTTAATCTCTCCATATTTTTTTCCAAAGCAAAATCTTTTCAAGATTTTTGATTATTCTTTTTACATAAATTTATTTGCAGATAAAGTTATTTATACAAAAAAATTAAAAATTGCCCAAATAAATTCCGAAGAATTTTTGGAAGAATATTTTTCTTATTGGAATTTTGTTTTGCTTCCAGTTAAAAATTCCGAAGAATTTTTAGAAAAAACTCTCGACGATTCAAAAAAAATTAACGAAAGTATTTTAATTCAACATTCTAAAAAAGATGATACTGCAGATATTCTAGGGTCAAAAATCTTGTTCGGTAAAATTTCTTCTGAAAATAAAGAATTAGTCCTGTTTGAAAAATCCAATCATGTTCTTTTATTTGATTATGAAAAAGAAGGGGTCATCAAAAACATAATTAATTTTGAAAATAAAAACAAAGGATAATTATCTTTCTAAAATTTTTCCGTCTTTGACGATTTTTGAAGGAGTTCCAGAAATAACCCCATAAGCGACGATAAAGTCAATTTCTTTTTTTATTTCTTCTGGGATTTTTTTAAGTCAGTTACAAATGGCTCTTCAGAAAAATTTACAGAAGTTGTAACAATTGGTTTTCCAGTTTTTTGTAAAATTTCCGTTATAGGATGCAACGGAATTCTCACCCCTAAAAATTCATTTTCAGAAACTTTTGACAGAAAATTTTTATCTTTCTTTTTCAAAATTAAGGTGTAAGCTCCTGGCAAAAACTTTTCAATTTCATCTTTAGTTGTCTCGCAATTTTTTAAAATCCATTCTATGCTTGGCGCGATAACCGAAAAAGGTTTTGTGTCCCTTCTTTTTATTTTTCTGATTTTTTCAACGAGAAATTCGTTTTCAGCATCGCAGCCGATTCCATAAATTGTATCTGTTGGATAAATAAAAATTTTATCAAGAAAAAATTCTGGTTTTTTATTTTTTAATTTTTCAAATTTTATTTTCATTTTAATTTAAATATTTAATCCCCCCACCAGGCACTAAAAATTTCTAACGAAATTTTGGTGGCTTCAAAAGACGATA
>CAYVCF010000023.1:0-12447 GCA_964450135.1 Candidatus Woesearchaeota archaeon | reverse complement strand
AACCTTCAGGTTCTCATCCTGAGATTATTTTCAGTTTTTTAATAGCCCCACCAGGCACTAAAAATTTCTAACGAAATTTTGGTGGCTTCAAAAGACGATACTTTTGAAGCATTCGAACCTTCAGGTTCTCATCCTGAGATTATTTTCAGTTTTTTAATAGCCCCACCAGGATTCGAACCTGGGTCGCGAGAGTCAGAGTCTCGTATACTTGACCGCTGTACTATAGGGCTTTGAATTAAAAAACAATTATTTATTTTTAAATTTATAGTAATTTACGACGGAAAATTATTATTCTACTCTTCCAGAATATTTTCTCATTCCCAACAAAGAACAAGCAAGACCCATTAACCCGCTTGTTTTATCTGTTAATGTTTGATGGTCAATAGTTTTTCCTCTTTTTATTTCTTCTATTTGTGTTAAGTCCACTGCCAAATCTTAACATCAACAAAACATTTTTATACTAAGATTATTTTTATATATTATGATTGGGGTGATATTATTTATAGTAAGTTTACTTCTCGTCGGTATTTGGGTATACATTGAAGTTCAAAAATTTAAACACAAAGCTCTCGCGATTTTTTTCATCGCCCTCCTTGTTTTTATTTATCTAACTGGTGCATTTGTTCTTAAAGATAAAGAGGTAAATTTCAACTCTATTTCAGGAATTATGACTGCTACAAAAATTTATTTTTCATGGCTCGGAACTGCCTTTGTAAACCTCAAGACAATTACCTCAAATGCGATGAAATTAAACTGGGAAAACCAGAATAAAACAAAATGAAGAAAAAAAATTCAAAAAGAAAAATTATAAAAAATAAAATAGAAACAGAAAGTAAATTGGAAATAAAAATTTCTAAATTAAAAAAAGTGTTGAAAAATTTAATTATCTCTTTTATCGCATTTGTTGTTTTTTCCATCGGATATCAGATTTATCCGGTAATTATTCTTTTCACTTTGGCGTTGATTGCGGGAGTAATTAGTTTATCTTTTTTTATGATTTTATTAATTATTTTTTTCTTGAAGATATTTAAGAGACAGATTTTTTAGTATAGATATACTCACGGACATAAATAATTGAGCACATTGCGATTAAATGGCTGTTTCTCCCAATATTCTTTTAAACTTTCTGATATAGTCAAAGACATTGTCCGTTGAGCAGTTATGCCTTGGATAGATAGGAAAGGTCATACCTTTTGCTCAATTTTTATATCGTTTACTATAATTCTTTTTGAGAAGTTTGTAAAAATATATCTTTTATTTTAATTTTGATTTATGCAAAAAGTTTTCAACTTTGGATGTTGCATCATTTGGTATCTGTATTTGGTTGCAATCTGAATAAATTTTAGATTATTCCCAACAGAGCTTCCATAAGATTTGTATTGTTGTATTTCAATTTTTACATGGCTCCCGCCAAGACAAATTTGTTGTTCCATTTTTTCTCCGAAAAGTTTATTTAGTTTTAGAAAGTTCCAACTAAGTTTGACTTTCAAGAGCCGAGTATCTCGGCTCTATTTTTACAAAGAATTTTAGAAATAAATATTTATTGTTCGGCGACGCAATTCATCCGTCCGTTAAAACAGACGGATTTCTTGCGGGGAATTCAATTATGATTTTTACATTTAAACTGTTCATTCCCCTTTGTTTAATAATTATAAAATTTTTTACGTTTAAATATTTGATGATTAAATTAAATTGAATAAATTTATAACCCCCTCTTATTTATTTTATTTATGCGAGAATTTATTTATTATTCTAAACACGCGAGAACAACTGGAAATTTTGACTTGACAGATTTGATGAAAGCCGGACGAATGGACATCGCATGTCAAATTACAATAATGGCCTTTTTTGTTTCTCATCACACGCGCGAAAATGTAAAATTGCATCTTGTCTTTGATGGAGCCCCAGACCCGCCAAAACATTTAGAATTATTTCCAGGAAAAAATTTTTCAGTTGAAACAGAAAGTAAAATTGACATCAGCAAAAAAGACGTCGGAAGTTTGATAAAAAAAATGCTTTACAAATACAAACGCGGAGAAAAAAATGAAATGTCTCCTGGCTATTGGATTGAAAAAAAATCTGTTGAAAAATTAATTGAAGAACTTCAAGAGGCAGGAAAAGAAATTTTTATAATGGAAAAGTCAGGCGAAGACATTCGCAAAATAAAAACAGAGGACTTGAAGAACGCAGTTTTTTTAATTGGAGACCAAGACGGAATTCCAAAAGAAAAATTAAAAAAATTAAAAAAATTAGGAATTAAAAAAATCAGCGTCGGACAACAGATGTATTTTGCTTCGCAAACTCTGACAATAATTCAAAATGAATTGGACAGAAGAGAAGCGAATTAAAATACAGGGGGTACTTCAGAAAAAATAGGGTATTCAAAATTAGGAGAGGTCACATTAATTCTTACTATTTGTTGCGGAACATATTTTGGTTGTATGTCTACTGAAAATCTTCAAGAGAAATTAGTTAGCGAAATAGATTGATCTTTAGTAAAGGGAAGTTTTTTGGATATTAAAAAACCAGTGACAAAACAATTTTAAATACTCCTTAAATTAAACTTTCTGATGAATAAAAAAAAGGTTTACTCGCATTCTCGTCTCAGCTCTTTTGAACAATGCAAAATAAAATTCAAATTCAAATATATTGATAAATATGTTCCAGATGTTGAAGAAACAATTGAGTCGCTTTTGGGAAAATGCGCGCACGAATCCCTTGAATGGCTTTACAAAAAAGTAAAAGAAAAAAATATTCCGATTATTGATGACTTAATTGTTTATTACACTGAAATCTGGAGAAGAATGTTTAATCCAGACATTGTCGTCGTGAAAGACCATCTTAATCCGCAGGATTATTTCAATAAAGGAATAAAATTTCTTTTAGATTATTACACCACAAATTATCCTTTTGCAGACAACACAATTGAACTTGAGAAAAAAATTGAAATTGTTTTAGACAAGGAAAAAAATTTTGCGATTCTGGGATTTATTGATAGACTGGCTTATAACCCAAAAACAGAGGAGTATGAAATTCACGACTACAAAACCAGCGGGACTTTGCCGACGAGCGAAAAAATAAATTCAGACCGACAGCTCGGACTTTATGCAATCGCGATAAAAGAAATTTTTGGAAAAGATAAAAAAGTTTGTCTGAACTGGCATTATTTAAATTTTAATAAAAAAATTTGCTCGCGAAGAACTGACCAAGAACTTGAAAAACTGAAAAAAGAAACTATAAAATTGATTGAAGAAATTGAGGCGACAACAGAATTTCCTGCGCAAAAATCAATGCTGTGCAACTGGTGCGAATACAAAAATATCTGCCCTGCTCACGGCAATATTCCGCCAAAAATTGACAGACAAAAAGAAATTTTTGATTTTGAGGAAGAGTGAGGGGCACCTTTGGTTCCCCTTACAGTAACCCCTCCTTTTCTGTGCATGTAAGTGATATCTTTTTTATGCCTCCGATGGATATCACAAAAAAACCTAAGAGGTTTTCAAAATTTATTTTTCTTAATAATACTTTTGTCGTCGGTAAAATAGGTTTTTTCTTGTCATAAGATTTATAAACCAAAGCAAATTTTATATAAGAGATCAAAATTCTGATCAAATTAAGATGGACAAAACAGATTACGACGCAAGTTCAATAAAGGTTTTGGAAGGTTTGGAGGGGGTGAGAAAAAGACCTGCAATGTATATTGGTTCAACAGGAAAAGAAGGTCTGCATCATCTTGTTTATGAAGTTGTTGATAACTCAGTTGACGAAGCTCTCGCAGGATATTGTACAGATATAAAAATAATAATAAAGAAAAACGGAAGCGTTGAAGTAGAAGACAATGGACGAGGAATTCCCGTTGACATTCATCCGATTTACAAAAAACCAGCAGTTGAAATTGCTTTGACAAAACTTCACGCAGGAGGAAAATTTGATAAAAAGTCCTATGCAATTTCTGGAGGTTTGCATGGTGTCGGAGTTTCTTGCGTAAACGCGCTTTCAAAAAAATTAATTGTCCAAGTAAAACGCGACGGAAATATTTACGAACAAGAATATTCTCGCGGAGTCCCACAGACAAAATTAAAAATCATCGGCAAATGCGAAAAAAACGAAACAGGAACAAAAGTAATTTTCTGGCCTGACTCAGAAATAATGACTGTGACAACTTTTGATTACAAGATTTTGGAAAATCGTTTCAGAGAAATTGCATTTCTTAACGCAGGATTAAAATTGCATTTATTCGACGAGGAAAAAAATCAAAGAGAAGAATTTTTTGCAGCAGGCGGATTAATTGAATTTGTAAAATGGGCGAACAAATCAAAAGAGGTCTTGCACAAGCCAATATATTTCAAAAGGGAATCAGACAGAACCGTTGTTGAGATCGCGATTCAATACAATGAAGGTTATCAAGAAAATATTTTCGGATTTGTAAATACAATTAACACTGTCGAGGGCGGAACTCATGTCTCGGGTTTCAAAACTGCGTTGACAAGGGTGATAAATGATTATGTAAAAAAAACAGGAATGTTAAAAACAGAAAGTTTAATGGGCGAGGATACTCGCGAGGGTTTGACTTCAATCGTGAGTGTGAAAATTCCAGAACCGCAGTTTGAAGGACAAACAAAAACAAAATTAGGAAATTCTGAATTAAAGGGCTATGTTGATTCAATTGTCACAAGCGCGCTTGCAGAATATTTTGAAGAAAATCCCGCGATAGCAAAAAGAATTTCGCAAAAGGCCTTGGACTCTGCAAAAGCTCGGCTTGCTGCAAAAAAAGCAAAGGACTTAGTTAGAAGAAAAAACGCGTTTTCACTTGGCGGGCTTCCAGGAAAATTAGCAGATTGTTCTAACAAAAAATCCGATGACACAGAACTTTATATTGTTGAAGGTGAAAGCGCAGGGGGCTCAGCAAAGCAAGCACGCAATAAAGAAATTCAGGCGATACTTCCCTTGAGAGGAAAAATTTTAAATGTGGAAAAAGCAAGCCCGTCAAAGGTCTTGTCGTCGGAAGAAATCGCAAATTTGATTACTGCAATTGGAACAGGAGTTGGAGAAGAATTTAAATTAGATGATTTGAGATATAGCAAAGTAATTATCATGAGCGATGCAGATGTTGACGGAGAACACATTAAAACTTTGTTGCTGACTTTATTTTTTAGATTTATGCCTCAGTTAATTGAAAACGGAAATATTTATGTCGCACTTCCGCCACTTTACAGAGTTAGAAAAAATAAGGACTATTATGTTTATACAGACGAGGAATTAAAAAAATTAAATGAAAAATTAAATATAAAAGAAGGGGGAGTTACAAGATTTAAGGGTTTGGGGGAAATGTCTTCGACTCAACTTTGGGATACAACTATGAATCCTAAGACGAGAAAAATTAAAAAAATTTATATTGAAGACGCTGTTGAAGCAGACAGAGTTTTCGCAATGTTGATGGGCGACGATGTTCAAGGCAGAAAGGACTTCATAGCAGAAAACGCAAAGGAGGCGAATTTGGATATTTGAAAATTCAATGAATTTTCAAGCCACAAAAATTTCCAATTTTTGATGTTTAAAATGAGATTAAAAAAACTCAAAGGCGCGAATATGGATATTGATTTAATAAATAATAAAAAGAATTTTTTAAAAAATTCTTTAGGATTCTCTACTTCGTCACAATCAGGCAACAAAGCATCAAACTCAGTAGAGAATAAAAAAATAAACTGGAAGCAAGACAAATGTCCGTGGAGTAGTGACGATAAACAAGAACACAAATGCGCAGAAAAAAATATTTGCGTTTGTGATTTTTTTCAAGGGATTGAAGAACCCGATGTCGTGCTTTGCAGTTATGGAGAAAAAATTTAAAATGCCCAAAAAGTCAAAACTCGCAACACCTGAATGGATTTTACATGGTTATGATTCAATTGAAGAATACAATAAAAAGAATTTTCAAGAAAAAAATTCTTTAGGATTTTCTACTTCATTGCAAAAAATAAACTCAGTAGAAAACAAATCAAAAGGAATTTCAAAAGAAAAAAAATCAGGAAAAACTTTTAAAATAAAAACTTGTCCGGAATGCAACAGCGACGATATCGGAGTGGTTTTGAGCGGAATTGATTCAGAAGAAGAAAGTAATACTGGAAGTGAATGGAAATGCAGAAAATGTAAATGGGTTGGAGAAGATGTTGTGGAAAAAGAATTAAATGAAGAGGACTTTATGAAATATCTTGACGAGAAAGGTGAGGAGGTAGCATAAAAAATAAAATGAAAAATAATTTTGATGATGACAAAAAAGTTTATGAAATAGTTGGAACAGCAAGAAATTCAAAAGTTCTTGACGACGAAGATGAATTTGAAGAATGTGATTGTGAAGATGAAGAGTGTGACGATGAAAAATGCGAGTGTCATAATCACGGAAGTTTTGAAGAAATTGAAATAGATATTTTAGAATTTGGTTTAAACGATTCCGACATTGAAGAATTAATTTCAAAACTTTTGGAGTTGCGCGAAACAAAACACCAAGTTGAATTTGATTTAGATGAGGAAAATAAATTTATAATAAATTATGAAAATGATGAATTTGACGACGAGGAAATGGGAGGGGAAGATGAATAATAAATTAACTAAAATTGAAATAATTTTTTTTATAATGGGGGTTTTATTTTTTGCGTTTAGTATTCTCTCAAGCTTTGCAATCTTGCCAGTAAATAATGAAACAAATTCAACTGATTGTAATTTGATCAATGACAATTCTCTTTTAGGGATTTTGGTAAAATCTTCTTGTTTATATGGGTTAAAAGGAATATTTTTTTATTTTATTTTAATTCTTTTAGCTATAATTTTTATAGATTTATTAATTAAATCAACTAAAAAAATAAAAAATAAAAAATGACCCCAAAAGATTTTCCCGACGAAGAAATAGAAAATTCAGAAAAGGAAACTGAAAATTTAGAAAAAGAGGAAACTGAAATTGAAAAAGAAGAAATAAAAGTTGAAGAACCAAAAGATGCTTGCGAGATTTTTAAAGAAAGTGAAAAAGAATTAGAAAAAGGGGTGATACCGACGGAAATTTCAGCAGAAGCACAAAAGTCCTATCTTGATTACGCAATGAGTGTAATTGTTTCGCGTGCGATTCCTTCAATTGAAGATGGGATGAAACCAGTTCAGAGAAGAATTCTTTTTGCAATGAGACAGATGGGTTTGAAACCTGAGACACAAACAAAAAAATCAGCGAGAAT
This sequence comes from Candidatus Woesearchaeota archaeon, assembly GCA_964450135.1. Taxonomy (GTDB): domain Archaea; phylum Nanobdellota; class Nanobdellia; order Pacearchaeales; family GW2011-AR1; genus CAYVCF01. The sequence goes on along the minus strand of CAYVCF010000023.1, from coordinate 5,227 downwards.
TGTCGGAGATGTTATTGGCAAGTTTCATCCGCACGGCGACAGCGCGGTCTACGACGCATTAGTCAGAATGGCGCAGGATTTTTCTTTAAGATATCCTTTAGTTTTTGGGCAAGGAAATTTTGGAAGTATCGACGGAGATCCGCCTGCGGCTTATCGATATTGCGTTGCAGGAGATACATTAGTTGTTACAGAAAAAGGATTGAAAAAAATCAATGAAATTTCAGACAAAGAAAATATTGATTTAAAAATTTTATCCAAAGATAAAAAAATAAATATTGCAAGCAAATGGTTTAATTCTGGAATTCATGAAACAAAAACTATCACAACAGATAAAGGATTTAAATTAACTGGAAGTTACAATCATCCTGTTTTAATTTTAACTTCTGATGAGTTTGGAAAACCAATTTTTATCTGGAAAACATTAGAACAAATTCAGAATGGGGACTTTGTTGTCTTGGACAGATTGCAAGATGAATTCTGGCCTGAAAAAGAAATTTCATTGGAAAATAAATTCCCGTCGATAAAAAGCAAAAAAACTAAAAAAAGAATTTTACCCAAGACATTAAATAAAAATCTCGCATTTTTGCTCGGCTCTTTATTAGCAGAAGGAAGTTTTTCAAATAAAAATAAAATTGAATTCTGCAATACGGATAAAGAATGGATTAAATTATTTGAAGAAAAATGGAAACAAGTTTTTCCGGATAGCCGACTTCACAATTTTCTAAGAAAACCTTCTTCATATGGCAAAAAAAATTATTGGAGATTGGAATGTCATTGCAGATATACTTTAGAATTTTTAAGAAACATTGGATTTTTTTCTGTTAAGTCAAAAGAAAAAGAAATTCCTGAACTGCTTTTACAATCTCCTAAAGAAATTTTATCTGAATTTATTCGCGCATTTTACGAAGGTGAAGGAAGTTTGGGTTACGGAAAAAAAATTAAAGAAATAAGATTATGTTCTACAAGCGAAAAAATAATTAGCAAACTGCAAATCGTTCTTCTTAGATATGGAATAAGTTCATTTAAAAGATTTGACAAATACAAAAATTTATATCTACTTCAGATAAGAGAAAAAAGAAATTTCTTGAGATTTTACAAAGAGATTGGATTTATTTCAAAAAGAAAAAAATTCGCATTGGAATTTTTATTATCGGCTTATAAAAAAGATTATTCGGCAAGGGACTTTGTTCCGTTTTTATCTGACTATATAAGAAAAATTGGAAGCAGTGAATTTATTTCTAAAAATAATTTTGATAGATATGAAAACATGTCAAAAAATTCAGGAAAAATAATTCAGATTCTTTCTCAGAAAACCAAATTAAAAATTAATTCTTTATTTGAATATCTTTTAACCTATCAATATTTATTTGACAAAATTGTTTGCATTGAAAATACAGGAGAACAAAAAGTTTATTCAATAAAAGTAAATAGTGGTTGTCATTCTTTTATTTCAAACGGATTTATCAGTCACAATACAGAAGCAAAACTCACGCAAATTTCTCAAGAACTTTTGCAAGACATTGACAAAGAAACAGTTGGATTTATTCCTAACTTTGACAACTCTTTAAAAGAACCGCTTTTGCTTCCAGGAAAATTACCGACGCTGATGTTGAACGGCGCAACAGGAATTGCTGTCGGCATGGCTACAAATATTCCTCCGCATAATTTAACAGAGGTCTGCGACGCGATTATTGCGAACATAAAAAATCCAGAAATAAAAACAGAAGAACTTTGCGAAATTGTTTTAGGTCCTGATTTTCCAACAGGCGGAAGTGTTTCAGGCGATATGCTCGAACTTTATAAAACAGGAAGAGGAAAATTAATAATGCGCGGAAAAGTTTCTACAGAGACAATAAAAAATAAAGAAATGATTATTATCACAGAAATTCCTTACATGCTAAACAAGTCAAGTTTGGTTCAGCAAATTGCGGACTTAATTCAAAAGAAAAAAATAAAAGATATTTCTGATTTACGCGACGAAAGTTCAAAAGGAAAAATAAGAATTGTGATTGAATTGAAAAAATCCGCGAACTCAAAATTTGTAATTAATTCTCTTTACAAATACACGCGACTGCAAGATAGTTTTGGCGTGAATTTTTTGGCGCTTGTCGACGGGCAACCGCGAATTTTGGGTTTGAAAGAAGTTCTTGACAATTATGTTAAATACAGAAAATTAGTTATAACAAAAAGAACAAAATATGATTTGAAAAAAGCAGAAGAGCGACAGGAAATTGTTGAGGGCTTGCTAATTGCTTTAAAAAATATTGACGAAGTTATTTCTCTAATTAAAAAATCAAAATCTACTGCAGAGGCGCTTGAAAATTTAATGAAAAAATTTAATCTTTCAAAAAGACAAGGCCAAGCAGTTCTTGAAACCAAACTTCAACAATTAACTTCTCTTGAAAGAGACAAACTAAATAAAGAGCACGAAGAATTAAATAAAGCAATTGAAAATTACAAAAAAATTTTAGCAGACATAAAAGAAATTTTAAAAATAATCGCAAAAGAAGTTAATGAATTGAAAAATACTTATGGCGACGCGAGAAGAACAACTATTTTGAAAAATATAAAAGAAATTAATGAAAAAGATCTGGTTCAGAAAAAAGATGTTGTTGTCACAATTACTGATAAGGGTTATTGCAAAAGAATGGATGTGCAATCTTATCGCGAACAAAAACGCGGAGGCAAAGGAGTTATCGGAAGCAATCTCGCAACAGGCGATTTTACAAAACAATTAATTTCTTGTTCAACGCACAACTACTTAATGTTTTTCACGACGAGAGGAAGGGTCTTATGGTTAAAGGCCTATGATATTCCTGAAGCAGAAAAATACAGCAAAGGAAAAGCAATTATCAACATGTTGAATTTGAAAGACGAAAATATCACGAATGTAATTTCAGTAAATTCTTTTGATGATTCTTTATTTATGGCGACGAAAAAAGGAGTTGTCAAGAAAATTTCTTTAAAATATTTTTCAAAACCAAGAGCGTCTGGAGTTCGCGCGATAAATCTTCCGCCAGATAATTCTGATTTTCTCGTCGGTGTTGAGGTTGTAAAAAAGTCGCAGGAAATTTTGTTGGCGACGAGAAAAGGAACTGCAATAAGATTTAATTCAGATGATGTTCGCGAGATGGGAAGAGCAAGTTATGGGGTTAATGGAATAAAACTTCACGACGGCGATGTTGTTGTAAGTATGGAGGTTTTGAAGTCCGACGCTGTTTTAACAATTACAGAAAAGGGCTATGGAAAAAGAACTGCTGTTGCAGATTACAGGAAAACTGCACGCGCAGGAAGAGGAGTTATTAATCTGAAGGTTTCTGAAAAAACTGGAAATGTTGTAACAACTGTTTCTGTAAATCCGAAGGATGGCGTTATTATTACGACGTCAAAAGGAATTGTGATTAGAACTTCTTTGAAGGATATTCGAGTTATGGGACGCGCAACTCAAGGCGTGAGAATTGTAAAACTTCAGCAAGGTGATTCTGTAACTGATTTAGTCAGAGTGCAGGAAGATGAAAATGGGGAATGAAAGTATATTTTAGATTATCATAATTCTTTTTAATAAGATTATTTTTAATAAAAAATGGATTTAATTGGAGAACTCTTTTCAACAAAAGAAGCAGGGGTTGTGGAAAGTTTATGGCAAGATGATATTTCTTCAAGAGTTAGATTAATAATAGCTAGAGAAATTGGAAAAAGATTAAGTGATAGAACTCTTATTTTTTCTTCTGCTCAAAATCAGTTAATGGCCTTATTGTCGTTAGCAAAATTTGCAAATTCAGATACAGAATGTGTTTATGTTGCAGGGATATTAAAATATTTATTACCTCAAAAAAAGATACTTCCATATAGCATTGATTACATGGGCTATGAATTAGCGTCGAGATGTCTTGTTTCTTTAGGATTTTTTTTAGATGCAATGGAAAAAAGAACAAAATATTCTGGAGCTCCAGAACCAAAATATTATCGCGAAATTGGTAAACAAACCTTTGATAAAATTGGCAGAACAGACGTTGCAGATAATTTTGAAAATTGGGAAATATTTTTAAGAGATAATTTTAATTAAATCTTTTTACAGACAAGTTGAATAATTTATTTTTGAAAATAGTTTTTGCAAATCAGTTAAATTGTAATTTTATTTTGATAAAAGATTTTTGCAAAAAAGTTGAAACAAAATTTTTTTTGAGCACAAACGAATTTTATTTTGATAAAAGATTTTGCAAGAAAGTTGAATAATTTATTTTTGTGGCATCACCGGAGGCATAAAAAAATGCCACTTACCTGAACAGAGAAGGGAGATTTCCAAAAACAGAGAAAATATCCCGACGGATTTTCTATGTCCCAAAAATTTCAAGAAGAAATTAAAAATTTTTGAGAGAACCGCTTAGGTTTAACTTCTATGTGGCATCATCGGAGGCATAGAAAATGCCACTTACCTGAACCTAAAAGGAGGGGGGAATGTCGGGGGAACCAAAGGTGCCCCTCATTGTAGACCAAGCAGTTTGCTCAAAGATAGTTAGAAAGTTTCCTTTATTTTTTCTCAGCTCTGCAACCTGCTAAGCATCTAAATAAATGTTTAGGGCTGCTCCGATCAAGGCCTGACCCGCTTCGCATCTACAAGATCAAAACAGACAAAGCGTCAACGTCCAAATAAAGACCTTTAACGCACTTATCACGCCCTGCTCGTAATCTGCCATAAAGCCCGTTTGCATTCAGCAGAGGGCTAACCTGCCAACCTAGTCTACAATAAATTAAGAAAAAAAGAGTTTAAATGTTTTGCTCTTTATATTTTTTATCACAATAATATTTATTAATCTCTTTTTTGTTAATTTATTATGAGTTTTGGAGAAGGGGATCTTGGAAGGGTAGTTGGTTCAGTTTTTCTTGGCGGAGTAAAGTTAGGTTGTTATGCTTCAGAAATTGCAGGGGTTTTACTTATTTCTTATGGTATGAATACTCGCGGTGATGAACAAATAATGGGAAATGTTTTTGGGGCAGGTCTTTTTTTTGGCGGGAGAATTATCGGAGATTTAATAACTCGGGTTTCTGTGGTTGGAAGAATTTACGAGGAGAACACTAGATTAGTAAGAGAATTAAAAGAGTATATCCCAAACAGAGAAAGAACTGAATAAGATTAAGAATTTACAAATATTATTCTATAAATTATAAAAGAATTAGGTGATTAGGTCAATTCCGCACTAAACTGTCTTCCTTACAATACAAATAT
>CAYVCF010000022.1:0-14654 GCA_964450135.1 Candidatus Woesearchaeota archaeon | reverse complement strand
TGTTAAAATTTTTAAGAAAAAATGTCGATGTTAAGATTCAGGGTTGACTTAACAAATACTTTTCAAAATATATTTTAAAAGAAGATTTACTATTGTTTTACATTAAAAACTTTCTTTTCTATTTTACAAAAAATCTTAGAATCGCCCCAACCCCGTGCTTTGTTATATTAAAAAATTGTTGGCCTTCTTCTGTTTCAACTGAAACATATTCTATTTTTGAAGAAATATTTTCTGCCATTGATTTTAATTCTTTGACTAAATTTTTGTTTGCGTTTTTTGAAAAAATTAATGTCTCAACTGCTCCATATTCTAATGCTTTTTTTAGTTCATTCTCGTCGTAAATTGCAAATCCAGGACGTTCGCCAAGTGTTTCAAAAAATCTTTCAACAATTTTTTTTTCATGCACAATTTCCTGATTTTCTAAAATGCTTCGCGACTTTTCAACAAGTTCCTTTAGTCCGGATTCATCGCTTCCGCCCAAATCAATTCTTCCGATAATTTTTTCTCTTAATTTTGTAACAAGGTATTCTCCGTCGAGAAACTCGTCTTTTGTTGGAACAGGCCCGCCGACTAAAATTCCTTTTAATTTTGCGTTTTCAAAAAATATTTCTTTCATTTCTTTTGCAATTCTTTTGTAAAATTCTTTTGTCAGACCCTCTGTAATTCTGTGAAATCTTTGCGAACTCTGTCCGCCTGCGCGAACTTTTGACGGAACTCCTGAAGTCATTTTTTGCAAGACCTCAATTCTTTTTCCTTCCAACATTCCGATCGCTGCCTCTTTTCTGTCCATGACAAGCAAACCAAAAATTTCATCAATTTCTAATTGTTCTTTCAAGGGCTCTAAAACAAAATCCTTATCGCAACGATAAAGCCGAACTTTCAGAGGTTGCGGGGGTTCTATGTCCCATAATTGCAAATCATTTTGTCCTTCAATCTGCGAAACATTTCCAGAAAAAACTGCGAGTCCGTTGTCAGGAGTTTTTTTCAAACCTTTCAAATGTCTGACAATTTTATCAAGAGCGTCAATAACATTTTTTCTTGTCGTCGTAGATTTAATATTTTTAGCAGTGGATTTTTCTGCTTCAAGTTGTTTTTGCACATAATTCACGTCGTAACCAGCTGAAATATAAACGCTGATTAATTCAGTGTGCCGACCTTTATGTTTTTCAAGTTCTTCTAAAATTTCTGACATTTCATCTTTGCTTATCATCTTAAAATAAAATTAATTGAGTTTAATAAATTTGTCAATTCCTCTTTTCTTTCAATCTTCTTGACTTTGGAACAAAATTTGTAATCTTTCCTTCAGAGGCCTTCCCGCATCCAAGCAAATCATTTTGATATTTCAAAACAATAAATCCTCTCAAGCCCGTTTCAATTAAAATTTCTTTTCCAGACATCCAGTCCCCTGCTTGCTCTTTATTTATTTCAAAAATATTTTTTTTGATTTTATCTCTGACAATTTGAACCCCGTCTAAACTTAATTTAACATCCTCGTTAATTAATTTTGCAAAATAAATTCCAATTCTTTCAACAAGAGAAATTTTTTGTATCTTGTCTAATTCTTCTTGGTTAAGTTCACCTTGATAGAGGAATATTCTTTCTGTTCCGCTCATAACAAATTCTCCGTCGACATTTTCAACTCCGAACTGATTTTTCAGTTTTTCAATTATAATCTGTTTCTCTTTTTGTGATAAAAAAATTATTTTTTGCATTTTATTGTTATATTATTTTACAATAATTTTTATAAATAACCTTCCTTTATATTATTATGCGAGATTACTTAAGAAAAAATATTGGATGGATTGTTTTCTGGGCGATTGCCTCAAATTATACAATTAACTCTTGGATGATGTTTGTGCAATCTTTTAGAATGGATTATGTCGACGATAAAATCGCGGTTTTAGAAAAAAGAGCAAACCCTGAAATTCTTGAAGGATATAGATTTAATTTTCCAAATTCTGTTGATGAACTAAAAATAATAAGAGCGGATTATGAAAAAGCTTCTTTAAGAAGTGCCAAACGTTCAGCAATATTTGGATATTTTTGTAAATAATTTTTAGTAATCTGTTTTATAATTCATAATTAAGGGGTTATGGAAATAAAAATTGAAAAAAAATTAAGGGAGATTGAATCTGGGAAAAAATAAAAGTATTTAAAGAAAAATAATATTCTTATAACAAATGGCGTTGAGTAATGATCAGATTAAAACGATTAAAGAATTGTTACAGCAAAAGATAAACGATAAATTGAAAAATTATGCAAGAGAAACTTCCTCGATGCCCTTTCTTGCTAAACTTATGCAAGACAATGAAAAAGTCGCGTCATATTCTTTTATCCAATCTTTATTAACAACTTTGGGAATGTCTATTTATGAAGAGGTAGCAAAAATAATTGCAGAGAAAAATTTTGATATTGCAAAAACTGGATTTGATGTTGAAGGAGAAATATCTGAAGAAGAAAATAATTTAATCTCTAAAATATTGCAAGAAATTAAAAACAAAACAAGAACCGCAAATAAAGAAAATGAAATATTAGAAATTTTAAAGTGCAAATCAAAAACCGGAAGAAAAATAAAAGTCAGAGCAGATTTATTTCTGAAAAAAGGAAACGAAGAATATTATATTGAAATTAAAACCGCGAAACCAAATATTGATGTTTTTGCCAAATCAAAAGAAAAACTTTTGCAGTGGATTGCTCTGAGAAAGAAAAAAGTTAATACTATTTTAGCAATTCCATATAATCCCTATCATCCAGAACCATACAGCAGATTTACAATGCAGGGTTTTCTCGACGAGGAAAAAGAATTATTTGTTGCTGAAAAATTCTGGGAACTTTTAGGCGAAAAAGGAACATATAAAGAGGTCTTGAATATTTTTGACGAAGTTGGAAAAGAGTTTAAAGAAAAAATACAAAAGAAAATTAAGGAAGTTGCTGAGGGGAAAATGGGGGTTTAAAGAAGATGATAAACCAAGAAGAATTTAATAATAATTTAGAAAAATTTGATAAATTAGAAAATAGGGGCAATTATTATCCAATGTTTCTTAATCTGATTGAAAAAGGATTTGAAACCGAGGCATTTTTATTTATACTTTCTACTTGGAATTTTGCAACCTTTAGATATGCTATGAAAGAATTTGATTTGAATAATTTTAAAGAGATTGTTAAAAAATTAAAACCCTATTTTGAAAAATTTAAAAAAGAGTCGATTGAGACAATTAATTTTGATAATTATGAAAAAGACATTAAATATATTTTTGGAGAATTATCTAAAATAAAAGGAATACAATATACGGGAGCATCAAAATTAATGCACTTAACAATTCCTGAAGTTTTTGTGATGTGGGATGCTTACATTAGGAAAGCATGGGGCTTCAAAAAAGGAGAGTCAGAAGATTACTTTAATTTCTTAAAAAAGATGAAACAAGAATTCAAAGATATTAAAAAACAAAAAGAAGGAACATTTGCTAAATGTATTGACGAATATAATTATGTTAAATTTACTCTTCCTGCATTGGAGAAGAATAGAAATAAAAAGAAAAATGGATTATGAAAATGTTTTTATATTATAAAAAATTAGAAATAGTATGCCGACTTTTGTAACATCTAAATTATCGCCCCCTAATTCATGGGGGGAATTTGAAGATATTTCTGCCGATATAATTAAAAAAATTTGGCAAGATGATTATTTGATTAGGAATGGTCGTTCTGGACAAAAACAGAATGGAGTAGATATGTTTGGTAAACCATTAAATCTTAACGGAAATTATTGTGGCGTTCAATGTAAAAATAAACAAGTAAATATTAATGAGGTTAAAGAGGAAATAAATAAAGCGGAATCATTCAAACCACTATTAAAAGAATTGATTTTTATGATTTGCTCTTCAAGAGACTCAACACTACAAGAACAAATTAGGGTGATTGATATTGAAAGACTAAAGGAAAATAAATTTTCTATCCGAGTATTGTTTTGGGAAGATATTTGTTTAATCTTAGCCGATTATCCGGATTTAATGGAAAAACATTTCCCCCAATTTGTAGAAAGGCAATCCTCTTTAAAATTAATTATTCAAAAAATTATGGATTCAAATGTAAATGATTGGCTTTTTGATGATGAAGAGGGAACATACACTTTTAAGAAAGATACTTGCTTAACAATTAGGAGGGATGAATTTGAAAATGATAGAGAATTTAAAGAAGAATGGGCAAAAAGGTTTCCAGACCAAAAAGCATTTGTATCTTATCATAAAATATTTTATAATTCTTCATTAATTAAAAAAGTTTTTTTAGTAGCAATAGATGGATATAGAATGTATATTCCCATTCCAGAAGTAAATAATTTAACAATAAATAAATTTCAATACCAAATTGGAAAAATAATTAATGATAGTTATGGGGGTTCTGGAAAAGGAATATGGCCTTATGATTCTTATTTATCTCGAGCAGGGATTAAAATAATTTTAGATATGCCTAATTTTTCCGAAGATGTCTTATAACTTTTTCCTCATCCTAAAAATCATTTCAGCATAAGGTTGCCTGTCTCTTTCTGTTCTGTTCAAAACGGGCCTTTTAAATTGTTCAACTATTTTTAATCCGCTTTTCTCTGCAATAATCGGATAGAGATTGTATTTGTCATTTGCTACAATAAAAAAATCTCCGTCGTCTTTAACAAATTTAATTATATTTAAAAAAACTTTGCTTATTCCTTCGACATATTCGTCTTTTGCTTTTTGTCCTTGTCCTTTAAACAAAGGGCCTATTTCTTTTTCATCTTTTCTTGGAATGTCAAAAAGTTCATAAGCATAAGCATGTTGCTCGTGATAATCTATTTGTCCCACATAAGGCGGAGAAGTGAAAATCCCGTCTATTTTTTTATTTATTAAAATTTTATAAAATTTTAAATTTTGTTTTTTTATTTCTTCAAAAATATTTACTTCTCTTGAATCTCCATGAATGACTTCGCTGAATACCTCTTTTTTTAATTTTGAAAATTCATTTAATCTTTTTATTGTGTCATAAGTATATCGTATCAAATGTTTAATAATTGAATTTATTGGGGCGCATAATTTTTTATGTTTTCCGCAATAATAAGGACCAATTTGAGGTTCAGTTAAAGTTGCTAGATCATAATGAGTTGTAGCACGACATGAACGAGCGGTTCTGCTTAAAACAATTCTCAAAACATTTTTTAAATCGTCGTCGTCAATTTTTCTTAAAAGTTTAATATAATAAAATAATTCCTGTCTTACTCTTTTTGAAAACCATTTATTCAAAAAATTATTCATCTCTCTTTCATTTAATAAAACAGATTTATCTTTTGTTCCATTTTTTTCAAAAAATTCTTTATTCTCATTTAAAAATTGTTTAAGTTTTTCTTCTCCATATTCTTCTTCATTATTAATCGTCTTGTTCCAAATTTTATTTTTAAATTCAGGATTGGGAAAATGCTTTTTATTAAACTCGTTTAGTTTTTCTTTTAATTTCTTATCAAATGAATCATCAAATACTTTCTTGCTAAATTCCCTTGTTTTAAAACAAAGGTCTCTTGCTTTTTTGTCTAATTTTATTAGATTATATTTTCCAGCTTTGACTTTAGAAATTAGACAATTAAAATCAGAAACATCTATCCCTATTGAATGCAATCCTAATTCTAAGGACTGAACAAGTGTTGTTCCGCTTCCCATAAATGGGTCCAAAATAATATTTTCTGGTTTGAAAAAAATTTCTTTTTTGAATGTATTAAGATGAGAATCTAAAAAGTATTCTGCTAATTGAGGAATAAATTTTCCTTTGTAAGGATGCAATCTATGAACATGTTTTGTTGTGTCAGATTCTCTTAAATTAGAAAAAGATAAACCCCAATTTAGATCCGGTCCCAGTTGATTTTTCCATTCCCCCTGTTTTTTTATTAAATGCGTATCATAATATTTTTTTAATTCATAAATATTAACTTTTATTTTCTTTTCTTCATCAAAATATTTTTTAATTTTAGCATATTGAATAAGATAACTTATGTTAGAAATAGTTACTGGTCGATCTAAATAATCACTTGCCCATTGAGATGCTTGACTTATTGACAAAGTTTCTTGATTCATTTTTTCTTAAACCCGGAAGTAAATAGATGAAGATTTTATATAAATCTTTTGGTCCATTTTTGAGTGATAACGATACAAAATGATTTTTTTAAAATGAAAAATCCCTCTACTCCGGACCTTTCATTTCTTTTTGTTTTTATTCCTTATCATGCTTTTATTCTCTTGAATTTAGAAATGAAAAATCCCTCGGTGTTATTGTCATGCGGATAAATTCTGCAAACATTTTTTACTTCTTTTGAAAATTTTTTATCTTCCCATTCTGTAATCCCTTCCCGACATTTTATCGGCAAAATTATTTTTTCAATTTTTATTTTGTCTCCAAATTTTTCAAGAGCAAAATTTACAATCTCTTCATTTTCTTCAGGAGCGTGAGTGCAAGTTGAATAAACAATTTCTCCGTCGACAGTTAGAATTTCAAATGCTTTTTCAAAAAGTTTTTTTTGCAATTTTGAAACCCCTCGTATTGTTTTTATATTCCACATAAAATATGTCTTTGGAGAACTTCTCAAAGTCCCCTCGCCAGAACAAGGAGCATCAACTAATATTTTATCAAAAAAAACTTTTTGTTCTTTAAATCTTTCGCAGAGCAAAACTCCGTCGCACATTGTTATCAAAGAATTTGTAACTCCACATCTTTCAAGATTTGACGCGAGAATTTTTATTCTTCCTAAATTAATTTCATTCGCAATAATTGTTCCTGTGTTTTTCATTTCCGACGACGCTTGCGTTGTTTTCGAACCAGGCGAAGCACACAAGTCCAAAAATTTTTCTTCTGGTTTTGGTTTTAAAATAATTATTGGAAGCATGCTCGCAAGTTCTTGAATATAATAATATCCGAGAATGTGTTCAATTGCCCGTCCTAATTCTCCTGGTCCAAGTTCAATTAATTTTTTTTCTGAACCTTCTTCAACAATTTTTCCGTCGACAATCATCACTTCAGGATAATTTTTCCACGGCTGAGAAATTTTCCAAGATTTTTCTTCTAATTTTTTTTTCAAATCTTCAGGAGAAATTTTCAGGGTGTTGCAACGAATTGATCTTAAAATTTGCTGACCCAAAATTTTTTTATATCTGCCATAATCTGCTGGCTCTAAAAGTTTTTTCATTCTCTCTTCAAAAAGCGGTTTTAATTCCAAATTTTTTTTATTTCTCATGACAGCCACAATGTTTTATTTTTTCTTTTAAGAATAAGAAGGGAAGAATTATATCCCCGATGCAACAAGGCAAAACAACAGAAATAACGACGAGGACAAATGAAATTAAAATAAAAAATAAATTAATTTCTGGGATATAACTCACAAGATAAAACATGCTCGCTAAAACAGAAATTCCGACGTGAAGAAAATGCGGAAGTTTAGTAATTTTTAAAAAAATTCCAGACAGCCCGCCAAAAATTCCAACTCCTAAAATCAAAATAGGTTCTTCAATTAGCGGAAGATGAAATTCTGGTTTTAAATTAAAAACAAACGCGCCGAGGTAAGGGAAAATTACATCACTGATGCTTCCGAAAATTACCGACGACAAAATACCCACAATTATAGAAAAAAATAATTTGGACTTGTATCTGTAAAACATCGCAGATGCAACAACTGACGCGAGAAAAATATGGGCAAAATGAAATCCTTCAAAAATTTTTTCAGATAAATCAAAACTTGTCTGATTAAAAATAATTACAACTATTATTGCGAGAATTGTTGCTATAGAAGTCAAAGGCAAGTGGTGTTTTAGTTCATGAATTAATTCTTTAATTCGCATAAAATAAGGAATAATTAAGATGTTTTAAATTTGTTGATTTTGAGATTGAAAAGGATAAGAATTATTCTTATAAAATCCAAGGACCCAGAGTAAAAATTCAGTTTTATGTTAATTATTTTTCTGCAGAAAAATTTGCGGAACGCAATTTTGTAGCGAGATATTTTTATTGTCGAGAAATTTAATATCCATATAAAATTCTATTTCTTCGTGCTTCATATTCTGCGTCTGTTTTAATTCTTCCAGTAGCAATTCTAACATCTGCTCGTCTTCTTTTTGCATATTCTCCATTTAATCTTTTTGTTTCTTCAGTAATTGGCGGTTCTTGTGGAAAATCTGTTGTTACAACCTCTCGCCAATCTTTTATTGCCATTTAATCTAAATTCTTTTTTAGTTTTTAAGTATTATTGTAATTTAAAATCTATTTCTTGGTAATCTTAAACATATCCAAGAAATTCTTTTTTTCAAAATTTTTTATTTCTAAATCTGGAAGAGAAATGTTTGCAGAAATAATTCCCATGTTTGAAGTAAAAATTGTTCCGACTAAAAAATCCTTGTCTCTTTTTCTTTGAAGCGAAAATAAAAATTTCTGAATTTGGTTTTTGATTCCGCGAGAGTCCATTTCTTTTTTTATTTTTTCTTCAACGTCTTTGAAATCAAGATCATAATTTGCGAAAAGTTTTTCTGGTTTTTCTCCGACATTCTCCATTGGAATTCTTTGCAAATCAGATTCTAACTGAAAGCTAAACATTTTTTCAAAACTTGGAACAAAAAAATCAAGGTGTTGTTGATTTTCTGAACCAACTAAATCAATTACGAAAAATCCTGAACAAAGATAGGCGTCTGGAAATTCTTTTTTAAATCTCTCGAAGTCCTCTGATTCAAAAAGTTTTTCTATATAAAACTGAAAGTTCATAGATTAAGATAGTTGTTGAGATTAATAAGTTTTTTGATATTCTAAATTGTGTTTTATTGTGTGCCTCGGTCGCATACAGAAATTGAAAATTCCTGTCTCCTCGAAACAAGTTTGTTTCTTCGGATAGTGTATTTAGGAGATTGATAATACAAATACTTTTAAATTCTAAATTGTGTTTTATTGTGTGCCTCGGTCGCATAGTGGTATTGCAGGAGATTGCTAATCTCCGTCCTTCGGGACTTCAGAGTTCGATTCTCTGCCGAGGCGTTATTCGAAAAATGAAAAGAAAAAATTTATAAAATATGAGGATATAGAAAAATCAAAAAAAGAATAGATAGAGAATTAATTTCCGGAGAATGCGAAAAAGAAAAATAAAAATTTCACAAAAAGAAAAACAAATTTTTATTTTCGCAAGATTAAAATTTATTCCTTTCCGGATAGAGCAGAAATTTCAAATAATTATTCTGATAGTTTTTTAGTAATTGTTGGATTTGGAATATGGTTTGCAATTAAAAAAATATCTAATTCTAATCTCTTTAAGTTTTGTATTTAATATTATTAATCTGCGCTTTTCGGGGTTCGCATGTTCGATTACTTAAAATGCAATGTCATTTTGAGTTCCCAAAATTTTCTTTGAAAATTTTTAGGACGTGCCGAGTCGTTTAAAAATTAAATAGAAATTTATTCAAAAAATTGCGCGAATTTTTTCCCTTTTTCTTTTGCTTCTTCTAAAGTTATTGCGAAATTTTTCCCAGAATCTTTTAAATTTTTTGGTTCAATAAAAATCCAGCCCTCTCGATTAAATCTCAAAGCAATTACTGGTTTGAGTTCAAAAATTTCAGAGAAAACTAAAAATTTTTGAATCTGTTCTTTTGAAATATATTTTATTGGTTTTTTTGATGACTTGACTTCAATGCAATATTTCGCGTTTGTTTTTCCTGCAATTAAATCACAGTCTGCATTTTCCATTGTCCCGCTCCCAGCGACGCGCACAACTCTGTAACGATTGTCGTCGATAAATTTCATGAAAAGTTCTCTTTCGAGTTTAGAGCCCTTTGCTTTATTTTTCGGCATAATTATGAAAAACAGAACCAGTTTAATAATTTAATTCTTTTTATGAAAAGTTGAAAAACCCAAAAGAGTTATAAGTTGTATAAGTTAATATAGTCAAGGACATTGGTTGAGCATTTATGCATTGGCTATGTCAAGGAACTTCGTCAATTCAAATATTCAGTTCCTTGAACATCCAAAAGTCCCAAAAACAAAAATTAAAGGACTTTTTAATCAAGGAAATGAAATAGATTTTGCTCAATTTATTATGTCATTTACTATAACTGCAATATAATTATTTTTATAGGATATTTGTATCTCGCAAAAAATCCTTTTTCACAAAATCTTTTTTTACAATCATTGCATTTATATCTCTGAATTCCTTTACTATCAAAACCGTTTTTAACGGTTTGGAAGATAGGCAGTGAATACCTCGCATTTTATCTGCCACCTCTTTTAATTTTTGAAGTAATTGAAATAGAACTATTTTTCGGTTAGAATAAATTAAACATACCTGTTGGATTAACAGAATCAATGAAAGAAACATTTAAATATCTCATTAAATTAATTGAACTATACTCGTTGAGGAGGAATTCAAAATCTCGGCTGTGCATTCGCGCAAGTAGCCATTTAAGATTTTGAATATATAGAAAATTAAGAAAATTTTCTGTCCTTTAAACTCTGCGAGTTAAAAGTTGAAAGGAGGTAAAAATGAAATCCAAAAGAGGAATGGACGCAATTGTCACAACAGTTATTATGGTTGCTTTGGCTTTAATCGCAATCGGAATTATCTGGGCAGTTATTAGCAATTTAATCAGCAATCGTGCTGGTGACATTGATGTTCAATCAAAATGTTTAGGAGTTCAATTGGAGATACCTCATGCAGTTTGTTATACAGGAAGTTGTATAGCGAATGTTACTAAAAAAAGCGGAGATAAAATTTCAGGAGTTAGATTAGCAATTGTTTCATTTGCAAATGATTCAAATCTTTCTTCATCAGAAGCAGATATTCCAGTTGGAGCAACTGAATCAAGAAATTTAACTATGGGGGGAATTAGTTCTGGACTAAAAGGAGACATAACTGCAGCAGCATATTTTCTTGTAGCAGGAAAACCTTCATACTGCCAAACAAAAGCAACTTACAAAATAGCTTAAATTTTTTATTTTTTCTAATTCTTTAATTTTTTATTTTTTGACGACGAGAACTCCGCAAATTATTTTTGAGAATAATCTTTTGCAAGAAAGTTAAATTATAAATTTTATGTGGCATCGTCGGAGGCATAGAAAAATGCCACGTCTCCGGAACAGAAAAGGAGATGGTTCAATGAAGAACCTTGGTTCTTCTTGTTTTCTAATTCTTTAATTTTTTATTTTTCAATCTGTCGACGAGAAATTTCAAAAGAAAAAATATCTTATTTTTTCTTGGAGATAGAAAATCGCCAAATCTTTTTTTATTCATTCTCAGATTTGGAGAGAACAGAAAACATCAACGGAGAAAATAAATTAGAGATTGTTTTCTGTGTTGCCGGTTGCATAGCAAAAAATTTTCGCAATACTCCACAGCTTGCTGTGATTGAGATGCAAAAATTTTAAGCAATTTCTTTATTAAAAATTTTTCAATCGACGAAAAATTTTTTGGAGAATAAATACCCTTTAAAATTTTGAATTAAAGTTTGTCGCGATTTTTTTTATATCTTCAGCTTTTTTGCAATTAACTTTGCTCAACGAGTTAAAAAGGAATTTCCATATTATTTTTCCTATAAAAATTTTTGTCAGCGAAGCAAGAAAAATTCTCAAATTAATGGCGACAAAAGTCGCGTTTTATAAAACAATTTGCAATGCAAATTAAATAAATAACAAACTTATTAAAATTCCTAAAAAAATTCCAGCAGTTATGTAAGGCATTGCATTGTAAGGAAAACAGCGTTTTCCTTGACATTCAACCTTTCCTTTTTTCTTGAAGCAAGTCGTCTGAAATGCCTCTTATTGACGACAAATTTGGTTCAGGACTGATAATTTTGCAATGCAAATTAAATAAATAATAATCCCAGTAAGATTCCTAAAAAAATTCCAGCAGTTATGTAAGGCATTGCATTGTAAGGAAAACAGCGTTTTCCTTGACATTCAACCTTTCCTTTTTTCTTGAAGCAAGTCGTCTGAAATGCCTCTTATTGACGACAAATTTGGTTCAGGACTGATAATTTTGCAATGCAAATTAAATAAATAATAATCCCAGTAAGATTCCTAAAAAAATTCCAGCAGTTATGTAAGGCATTGCAGGATAGAATTTCTTTTTTTCAGCAAAGAAAAATAAATAACTTAATCCCAAGGTTGCCCCTAAAATTACAATCAGCGACGGAAAAAGTCCAAAAGTTTTCAAAACAACACCAGAAGAAATTATTGGAAAGACAACATCTCCTCCGCCTAAAATAGCCAAATTAATTTTTAATTTTTCTTTTTTAATTTTTAAATTAATTTTATTTTCTTCTTGGTATTTTTCTTTTAAGAATTTTATTTTTTCTTTGGTTTTTTTGTCAGCATAAGGAATAAAAAATCCTGCGAAAATATTTAATTCATTTATTTGATACTTTGCCATCTTTTGCATAATCCCCGAATGCCAGACCGCCCAGATGTCGTAAATTGAAATTAAAATTAACAATAAAATTAATGTCCAGAGATTTAACAATGGAATAAAAACTGCAGCAATCCCTGGATAGATTAAAAGTTCTGTGATGTTATGAACAAAAATTTCTCTTTTGAAAATTTTAAAATACGCAAGGATTATTGCGACAAAAAAAATCAACCATGAAAGAAATTTTGTCTGCGGAAAAAAAGAGTTTATAGAAATTCCAAGAGCGATTATTGTCACAACAAGAAACCAAAATTTAATTATTTTTCCAAGTTTGAATTTTGAAATTAAAAACACAATTAAAATTGCAAATGCAAAAGAGACAATCAGCGACGGAAAAAAATAATAAAAATCTTTTTCTTGCTCAAAATTTTGTGATTGCAATCCATAAGGAAGTTCAGGAGCAGAAACATTTTGTTTTTCTCCGTTGATAATTTTTACAGGAGAATAAAAATCCGCGACATAAAGTCCAATCAATTGTGTGACTAAAAACATCGTCAGGAGAATTGCAGTTATTTTTACATTATGCTTCATAAAGATAACCTCGCGGTTTCCTCAGAAATTTTCCAACTGAAATTTCTGGGGCTTAGAAAATTTATTTTAGAAATTTTCTCCGCCTTTAGAATTTTCTCTTTAGTTGCGATTAAGTGATATTTTTTGTAACTCAAGACCTTGCGCTCTTTTTTGATGTGACTTCGCAAAACCTTTCGATCTCTGTCCATATCACATAAATCTTTTTTCATTGTCTTTTTAATCACTAAAATAAAAACGCAAAAGAAGTTTTTAAAGTATGCTTCTATGCAATCAAAATTTTCCCTCGCAAAAATTTATAAAGAAAAGACACTATCTTATTTTATGAAAAAATTATTTAGAGCATTGATTGGTTTGCTCTCTTTGGAATTTTTAGTTGGATGCAATAGCGTTATAGACACATCAGGCCATCCGTATAGAATAACTAATTTTCAACATGAATTAAAAGGCCCGTTTGTTTCAACAGAGGGCCTAAACGCTTATCTAAGAACAAGAAATGGAATAAACTTGCGAGTTTGGAGAGTGACTGATCCACGAGGGAATAAATATTTATGTGCATCAGGAAAAACATATAGGTTGCATTTTGTAACTTACTCAACAGATAAATCTCTTTTAGATGAAAATAATAATTTAACCTTTCCGCAAGGATATCTTGTTGAAAAAATACAATGATTTAAATTTTGCTAATCCTAAAAAAATCTGCGACATTTTAGTTATACACGTATGTTTTTTGATGAATAAATTTTCTCATCGACGAAGTCAGAGCTGGAGAAATTTTCAGAGATGGGGCAAAATTTGGGTGGAGAAACCTGCAAGGTTTCGGAGTCGGTTAAGCCCTGTTCTATTCTCCCGAATACTTGGAGGGATTGATTTTTAGTGCAACGATGCTGAAGGCAAAAAATCAAAGTCGGCTGGAGTAAATAAAGTTAGTAGAAATTAGGGGCTGGTTCGATAGTATCTTTAGGGTTTTAGGGGGTCGGCGTTTTTGGTTCTTAATTTTAGAGTGGTTACAACCGAAAGATTTATAAATAAGGTCTAATTTACTAAACTCATGGAAAAAGAAAAATTCACATTCAGACAAAAATGGTTTCCAACATTTGACGATGCCGAAGCATTAGAACAAGCTAGCAGCGATAGTTGTTTTGCTATTGGAATTGGTCAATTAATTGGTAGATGGGCAAGAAGTGTAGTTCTTGCAGGAGCATTAGCAGGAGCATTAGTTTGGGCAGGTTATCAAGGGATTGGTAACGGCATAGAATATTCTCAAGGTACAAGAACAGGAATGATAAATAAAATTTCTGAAAAAGGTTTATTTTGGAAAACTTACGAAGGACAAATAGCTCTTGAAGGTATCGTAAGTGGAAATAATTCTGTAGGTGCTAATGTTTGGGATTTTAGCTTAGATAGACAAGCAAGACATGGAGAAAATCCAAAAGAACTTACAGAAAAAATTAGAGGATATTTAGAAACTGGAACAAAAGTCAAGGTTACTTATGTTGAGCCATTGACGACATGGCCTTGGAGAAGCGGAACAGATTATTTAATCCAAAGTGTCGAGCCAGTTGGAAAAACAGAAAAGCAGTAAATTTTTTGGTTTTCTTATTAAATTTATGAGGGCAAGCCCGAAGCTATAGAGAACTTTGCAAAAATAGGTTTTTGAAATTTAATTTTGATTTATGCAAAA
>CAYVCF010000021.1:0-15537 GCA_964450135.1 Candidatus Woesearchaeota archaeon | reverse complement strand
TCTTGGCCCAAAAATCCAATGGATTTTTTGGTTTCAATTTGTTTCGTAGCAAGCTGGAGAGAATATTGAAACAAATTGAAAATAAAAACATAGGATCCTTTTGAGAACTTTGTAAAAATAGGTTTTTGAAATTTAATTTTGATTTATGCAAAAAATAATCAACTTTGTCGTCGGGAATTTTTCATAAAGTTTGCAAAAATATTTTTGCGACAGAAAAATGCGAGTTATTCAAACTTCTCCTAACTCGCGACCTCGCTTTTTTGTTGAGGCGATCTCGCGAAATCGTTCGCTCGAAATTTAGGATTTGCTATCGCAAAAATATTTTTGAACTTTTATCAATTCAATCTGGAGAAATAGAATTTCATTTTATTTAATTCCATAAAATCCCCCCACCCAGAGCATATCAATACTGCACTCTAAATTAATTTAATTCGTATTTTAAAAAAGAAAGCAAGAATTATCTTCTTTTTTTACAATATTCTTCGTGAACAATATCAATAATGGGAGAAACTATTGCATAAGAAGGTTGTAGAATAAAATAAAATTCTTTTACCATTCTTAATATATTTCTTTTTTTACATATCATTCTTTTAAGTTTCATAAGATTTACAAGTAATTTAACATTATAAATTCTCTGTAAAAAAATTTTTTACTAAATCTTTTAACTCCCGCATAAAAAATCAAATACATTAATAAATTTTAAAAAATTTCCCTTTCTATATCTAAATTTTTTAAATTACAACCCCCCTTTTAATTAAGACATTTCTTTTTTATAATTTTAAGATTAGAATTCTATTAATTTTTTGAAATAATTACCACGTAATTTCTTTACCTTTCTTGTCTTTAAAATTTCCTGTAACAATAATAAAAAAGTCTATGAGCACCCCAATACCAAAAAATCCCAAAGTAAATAGATATAAAATTCCCGTTCCAATTTTTCCAACATAAAATCTATGAATACCTAAACTTCCTAAAAAAAGAACTAAAAGTAATGTAATAAGATTACTCTTTTCAGATTTTTCGACCATAATAAATAAATATAAAGAATATTTTTAAATGTTTGTTTTTATGGTTTTTCTATAAAAATATTCCCCTAAAATTAAGGAAAAAAGGATTTTCAATATTTTTTATTTAACAAGGAGATTTATATAATTGCGTAAAAAAAGATAGTACAAAAAAATATATTCCCTTATTGATTTTTATTAATTTATCATCTAAAACTTTAAATATACTTGATTATGCCTCTTTTTATGCCAAAAGAAGATAGTATTGTAGGAGAATTAATTAATTTTAGAGGATTAGTTTATAGTCCCATTAATGAACAAGGGGTGGTTTTTCTATTTGGGAGATTATTAGAAGATTTGAATATGTATATCGAAGAAGTGAGGATAAAATATCCTGATTGCATAGCAAGAAGATATACTGGAATGGGATGGAAAAAAGTTTATATTGAATTTGAATATCTTAGTGGTAATTTTATTCAACATAAACACGACCCAAAAGAATGTGATGTTATTGTTTGTTGGATTGATGATTTAAGTCCAGAACAGAAGACACAATTAGAAGGCATAGAAATTATTGAATTAAAATCTTTGATAAAAGACCCAGAGATAAAAAATAGACAAGTTAAAGTCCCCGAAAAAGAAATAGAAAAAAGTGAATATGATTTAACGCACCATTTTGTTCGCTCAAATGTTAATGAAAATGTAAAACAACTTTATAATAAACTACACGAAAAAATATTAAAAATAAATCCAGATATTTTTAGAAAATTCTCAAGAACAGCAATAACTTATTATTCTCCTGAAAAAATGTTTATTTTTATAAGATTACAAAAAACAAGTATTAAATTAGATCTCTATACTAATCAACAAAATTTAGAGAATGTTAAAAATTATACTAATCATGAAAATTGGGGAACTTCAACAGTTTTTAATGAAAAAGATATAACTGAATTAATGCTT
Source organism: Candidatus Woesearchaeota archaeon (assembly GCA_964450135.1). Lineage (GTDB taxonomy): Archaea > Nanobdellota > Nanobdellia > Pacearchaeales > GW2011-AR1 > CAYVCF01. Next base: position 13,573 of record CAYVCF010000021.1, on the reverse strand, counting down.
TCAATAAACCAATCTTATAAAATTATGAAAGAATCTATTAAAGAAAATATTAACACTGGTTGGTTTGCATTATCTCCGAGAGAACATTTAGACGAGGGAGTTGAGGAAGATGCCGAAGAAGAATTAATTGAAGAAAAATAATTTTACCCCTCTTCCGTAATCGGACAATTATTTAAACAAAAGAAATTTTTATTTGAAATGAAAACAAATCTTGATTCTATTTTTTCCATCGTGAAAGGTATTTTAAGAACAGAAGAAAAATGGGGAAATTTAATTCCTTTTAATTTACTTCAAAAAGAAATTAAGATGCCGAAAAATAAAATTGAGCCTGTGATTCAATTACTTATCGACGAGAAATTTTTAACTTGCCCGAAAGAAGGATATTGGTTGAGAGTGAAATGAAAATTGGTTTTGCACAAAAATGTAAATTTTTCTAGAATTTTATCTATTCCCCTTTGCCCTATTGTGGGGTTTACAAAGCATCTCGCAGTTTTTGATATCTGTTCCCCCGCCCTTACTCCAAGCACTTACATGATCAGCATCCATTTCATCTATTTTCCAAATTTTATTTTTATTAGCATAATGTCCAATAGAACAATAAGAACAATTTGATTTTCCTTTCTTTTTTGCTTCATCTGTTTGCTTAGCATAAACGGATTTTTTAACAATGTCATCAAAAATTCGTATATTAAGAAGCTTCGTGTCTTTTTCTCCCCCTAAGATATATTCAAAAACGCCTTTTTTGTCTTTAACATAAAAATCAGCATACAATCTGTGAACCGCTTCTGATATTTTTTCAGGATTATATTCCTTTTTGTGATATTCTTCGTAAAGTCTTCCCCATTCTAATCCTTGCATTTCACTTTCCACATCAATAAATGTTTTAGAAATCCAATCAATTACTTTATTAAAATAAGTTTTTAATTCGTTAATATTAGTATCCTTTCTGTGCTTGCTCATATAATCATCTATTTTACCTTTGCTTACCCATTCAAATGCTCTTGCTAAAAAATCTTGTCTATTCACACGACCATTAATATAGGCTCCCCATTTCTGTATATTGGAGTTTTGAGAATTACTGAACTCTGCTTTTGCGAGAGTTACAAAGGGTCCAGAATAAATTGCATTAAAAATTTCCTGTTCATTTAATGGCACCCCCGCAGTATTTATTGTCTGAAACCAATCTTTTATTTCACTTTCTGCACCTTCACATTCATAAATTAATAATTTGGTTTGCATTATCTTTTCTTGTTTATTTTTTGCAATACCTTCAAAATATTGTTCCATACCTTTTTCATCTTTAACTGCAAAATTACCTTTTACATATCGTCCAATGCTAGTAATTCTTTGCTGTCCATCTAAAACTTCAAATTTATCTTTTCCAACTTTATTAAAATAAATAAGTCCAATTGGATAACCCCTCAAAATTGATTTAATTACAGCAACATCTTTTTTCTCGTCGGCATAAATATAATTCCTCTGATATTCTGGCTGAATTGTTAATTTTCCATTTAAACCAAAAAGTCCCTTTCCTTCCAATTCATTATAAACAAATCCTTCACAAATTTCTTTTACTATATATGTTGCTTTTAGTATCGTTTTCATTATTTTTTACTTTTTATTTCTTTGTGTTTTATTAAGATTCTTCTATATACCTCCCTCCCATTTATAGTCGCATCTATTTTGCCACCCTTCCAGTAACCACCATCCATACCATAATTATTATGTCTTGACCAGCCAACAATTTCAAACTGTTCTGGATTGTATTTATCAAGAAAAGTAACAGGTACACCCATCACACCTTTATAATCAGAAGGGATAGCATCTGTAAAAGGAACTTCTATGGCATCATAGTTATCATATTTATCATAGAATTTTTTTCCTTGTATTTCTTTGTGTTTAGAGTATTTTAAATTTTCGTCCACAGTCATTAAAGGTAATTTTTGATGGCGACGACCGTGGTCAAGATTTGTAAACCAGACAGAGGATACATTTTTCATATTTATTCCATTAACAACTTTATCTACATCATCGGGATTTTTTGTTTCAAACCATAAGCCACCACTCCATTCAGTTTTACCAGACCATAATTTATTATCTTTTATAAGAGGAAATATTTCTTTGTAAGTAACACAGTTTTTATTTCCAATAATCAAAAACTGTTTTTTTGGTTTTACTATCCAAGCTAAAAACTCTCTGAATAAACTAAATGGAGGATTGGTAATTATTATATCTGCCTCATCTCTTAATTTTTTTACGTCCTTACTTCTAAAGTCTCCATCTCCTTCCATGTATTGCCAATCTAAATCGTCTATATCTATTCGACCATCCCTCGTTTTATCTTTTGTAAGAGTGAAAATTTTTCCCTTTATTCTGGTTTTCTTTTTATCAAAATTTGGGCTTTTCTTTTCAAAAAGTGTAGTCTGAAATCCTTTCTTATATGTCTTACTCTCAATAGCATAACTAGTAGAAATTAATTTTTTTAATTTAAATTTTTTAAAATTCTGAGCGAAATATTTTGTGAAATTGCTCCACTCGGGGTCATCACAAGGTAAAAGTATTGTTTTATCTTTAAAAACATCTGGATTATATTCAATGTACGCATTTACTTCTTTTTCAATGTCTTGATATTGTGTATAAAATTCATCGTTTTTTACATCCTTCGCCTGTCTTAAATTAGTATTTGCCATTATCTCCCCTCACACCACTCACAATTATCTTTAGGACAATCAGAGTTTAATAATTTAAGTGCTTTCTCAAAAGTAGTCTCAGCGTTTTTCACATCGACTTTTAATTTTTTTAATTCAGTATCAAATATTACCTCTCCCGTCGACAAAACTTCTTTTGGAATGTAAAATAATAAAAATGCAAAATCTTCTGTTTCGTATTTATTTTTTCTTAAAAGAAAATTGTAAATATCTAATTGGGTTTTGTAATGTTCATGAGTGTCTTCTTTGCAAGGAAACCCGCGAGTTTTATAATCGAGAATAATTAATTTTTTTCCTTTCATCAGCAAATTGTCGACGGCTCCGTGCAAAATATTTCCTTCTTTGTCTTTCCAAGAAATTCCTTTGAAATTATTTCTCCAAATACTTAACAGTTCTTTATCGTCGAATAATTTTAGATTTTTGCATTCTTTATTCTCGCAAAGTTCTGGCGGAAGTTTTTCCTTGTCTCTGAATTTATCAAAATGTTTTTTTAAAATTAAATCCATTCCCGACGGCAAACTCGGAAAAATTCCCGCAGGTCTTTTCCAAACATTATGCTGTGCTAACCAAAAACAGCGAGGGCATTCTTTCATCAAAGATAATGAAGAGGGAGAAAGTTTAAATAACATTTTATTAATAATTAAAAAAACTATAAAAAGGTTTGGGGTCAATCTAAAAAATTAATATAAAAAAACTTAAAGAACATAAAAGCAAAATCCCAATTATCCAATAGCCGTATTCATCAATAATTTCCCTCGCTTGATTTGGGTAACAATAAACTTTTCCCATTTGATTAATCTATCTATATAATTACACAGATTTGCTATAAAAATATATCTGTTTTTTTATACAGATGAGGAGAAATATTCTTAAGGTGATTGAAGATATTCTTAAAGTTCTAAAAAGAAAAAATGAAATGTCTGTTCAGCATATTTCTAAAGAAATTAAATCTCAATGGGAAACAACTTTTAAGGCATTAAATTTTATGAAAAAAATAAATTTAGTTAAAGAAAGAGAAGGCAAAAAAACAAATAAGACAGAAAGATTATTTTCTTTAAAATAAAATTTTAAAAAATTTTCAGAAAAAAATATGAATGACTATAGATAATTCTTTTATTTTTTATTTAAAGTTCGCGTAGGTTAGTTACATAAAACATTTAAACAGAATTGTATTTAAAATAATTAGTATAGATAGTTTTTGAAAAAAAGGAGGTGCGGGTAATCCAAACTCGTAACTTCGAGATTATACTTCTTGAAGATTGGAAAAAAGAGAAATGATAAAAAAACAACGTTCTCAAATTGAAATAGAATTTGATACTCTAATAAAAGCGGGGTTTAGAAACAAATGAGATATTCCTTCTTCTTTGACAAAAGAAAGAATATTTGTTGGTATTTATACCTTGCGGAAAATCCGATTGCGGTTAGAGATAAAAAAGCAATCATTGAAAGGGGGTTTCTACAAAAATGGAGATTCCATTAAAAAGTATAAAATGATCGGAAATATCCTCGTAAAAGTAATTGCAAAAAATCCCCCATCAATTTTATTGGTTTTAGGGGGAATTGGATTATTAACCGGAATTTCTGGAGCAGGGATATTACTTGCTTTAGGGTTTGGGTTACAATTAATCTATCTTGCAAAATTTTTTATTTAAAGACAATAAAAAGAAAGATGTTATTTTGAGATGATGAATTTATTTTTTGCATCTCTTTTTGTTAATTTAATTTGAATAAGATATAAGTAGAATTTGAATTATCTAAAAAACCTTTTGATAAATTTTAATTTTAACACATTAATTATTGTCCCCCTTTTGAAAGGGGCAAAAAATTCTCTAAGCGAAGCAAGAGAATTTTTCGGGGGTTAGTTCCCCCTCTCCAACGGAGAGGGGGTCAGGGGGTGAGGGAATAGAAAAGGAAATAAGAAAAATACAACTGAATTTAGGAAAGTTCGCATAAGAATTCTTATGCGGGCGTAAGCCTTTAATCTTTCCAAATTCAGAATAAATAATCTTTTAACAAAAAGAAAATTATGAGAAATTGAGGCTCATAATTTTTGACATTGTTAAAAGTTCGCATAACTTGTTGTGCGAATTCTTATTATTTATGGTTTGTATTTTTCACCCCCTTTTAGTTATCGGTCGGAAAACCTGAAAGTAAAAGTCCTATCCGCCCGTGCTTTATGCACGGGTTGGTTTCTAAAGAAACCAATTTGCTTACTAAAAGCAAACGAGAAGGACTTTTACGCAGAAGCGAACGCAGTGAGCGGGGTTTTCTTTAGTGTATGATTAAAATAAGTTATTTTTCCTTGTAAATAAAATCTTCTTTCCCCTCAGAACAATTAAATCAAGTTTATTTAAAATTTTATGATATTTTTTAATCGTCCTTGGATCTGTTCCACATTCCAACATAATTACTAAATCCAAAACCTTTAAATTTACTTTTACCCCTTTTAATTCAGATTCATTCAATCTTTGCATTATTCTTTTTATTTTTTCGATTGTCATTTTATCGCATCTTCTAATTCCTCTCTTGTATAACCTGCGTCTTTTATTTCGTCATCAGAGAAAGAATCAAGAATTTCTTGAGGATTTTTAATAAAATTGTTACAATTCTTACAATTGCTTTTCTCTTTTTGATTATCATTTGTAAGAATTGTATCATTTGTAACATTTGTAATAAGTGTAACATTTGTAATATTTTGGGGTAAGTTTTTAAATTCAGGTAAGAAAAAATTAATTTGTTGTGGAATTTTATAATAAGTTACTTGCTTTTTACTATCCTCTGTTTTTCGTAATTCAGTAGTAAGCATTCCCCGCTCACATAAATCGTCGAGATAAATATACCACATCTTTTGATTACAAAAAGGAAAACTTGCGTGAATTTCTTTTGCAGTAAATTCTTTTAATTTTTTACAACATTCAAAAGATTTTTTAAGTTTATGGGTTAATCCTTTAAATGTCGCGGCTTGAATATAATTTATAACTTCTGAAGCAATTAAATAATCTTGTTCAGTTGCTTCGATTGTTTCTCTGTCAATATTCTTTCTTTGAAATTGATGAAGAACAGCGGAACATCTGATTAAATTAAGTAATCTTGAAAAATCTCGCCTTAATCGAATAGCATCAAAAGTATATTCTTGATTTAAAAATTCCGCTATTTTTTCTGCAAAAGGAATATAAACCTTTTTTCTTTTTAGTGCTTTCAAAGAAAGAGATATTTTTTCATCGTAAGCAGAATTATTTTTTTGCGTCGCTTGTCTAAAAATAATTGCTTTTGTTTGTTCTCGACTTTCGTCAAGTCCGATTATCTGAAACCGATTTAATATTTCTGTGTTTGGATTCGTCCTCGCAGTTGTAACCAACATTACGGGCTTCCCGTTAATTTCTATATCAACTGCTTTTTGTTTTATTACAATCGTCGCCGTGCTTCCTTCACTACACATTACTTTAAATGTTGGGGCGTCAAGTATCGCTTGAGAGATATCTTCCAAATAACAAATTTTTCCGTCCCAACTCCAGCCATCATCCCCTCTTTTCCAATAAGTGAATGCTTCGGGAGTTATTTTTGTTCGGTATTCGACTAATTCTTTAGGGAATATTTTGATAATATTCTTACAAATAAAACTTTTTCCCGCAGAAGATTCAGAAGAAACCAAAGAATTCAAGGGAACTTCAGAATCTTTATTCCAAATTGAACATAGCGAAAGAAAGATTGCTTTTTTTGATTTTTCTTCACCCTCAATTTTTTTTGAAAATTCTTTTATAATTATTTCAAATAAGTTTGGATTATTTAATAGTTCTAAACATTCTTCTTTTATTTCTTGTTTGGATTTTTCCGAATAAACATTCACCCCAAAATCGTCAATAATAAGGATATCTCTTTCTTTTCCTGAATTTACAAAATCTAAAAGTTTATAGTGCAATAAATTTAATTTATCAATTGATTTTATTTTATCAAAGTCTTGTTTTTCAATAAATATTTTATTAATTTCACATAATTTTTCAATTTCTTTTTCTGCATCATATTTTTCAATAATCTCTTCTGTTTTTTCTTCTTCACTCATTTTTTACCTCTTCATAACTGATGATGGAGTAAATAGATAGAGTTTCGATATTTCCAAACTTGTCCCGAATTTTAACAAAGTTAGTATCAGTAGCAAGAACTTCACAAGAATAAGTTAGAACATTATTTCCAGAAGAAATTTTAATTTTATATCTATTGCCGATTTTTAACATCTTGTCTCATCGTGTCATTTAGTTCAGAATTTAATTCTTGAATAATTGAAAGACATTCAGAATAATCTTTTTTTATTAGATCATAAAAAGAAATATTAATCTCTTGCATTTTTTACCAGTTTAATTTTATTTTCAATCAAAAGCAAAAAAAAAGATTTTAGTGTTCTTTTTTCTGCCCTCGCTAATTCGATTATTTTATCTTTTATTTCTGGTTCTACTTGAAAATAGATCGGTTTCATATTAAAATATGTTAAACAATATATTTATATATGCCTATTCCCTTATTACATAGGGATAAAAATGAGCAAAAAGATATTAAATGATAAGGGAAGAAAAATATTTTCTATTTTTTTTGAAGATTGGTATTCTAAAATAGAGGCTTCAAAGGAATATAAAATCTCTAATAAAACAATAATCTATTATTTTACTCAATTCCAGAAATTAGGTTGGATAGAAGAGAAAAACATAGAAAAAATATTTTATAAAAGAAAAATAATCCCAATAGGAAAAACAAAAATAATAGACAAAATTCCCTATCCCAATAAAACGCTCAGATATAGAACAAATTATAATTTCTTTTTTGAAAGCCAAAATACAAAATTAAAAGAATTTCTTTTATTTTTCTTAAATCAAAACTTTACAAGAGATTATTTAGTCGAGGTATATAAAGAAGACATTCCTTCTGGAGTAAATGAAGTAATCAAGCAATTAATTTTAACTTCTATCACTTTTAAGAAATATGGATTTGATAAAGATTATAATTTCAATTTAAAGGATTATCAAGAATTTATTAAGAATGAAATAAAAAAGTATTATTCAAATATTTTATCTTCTAAAAAGAAAGGAAAAGAATATTCTGAATTATTAAGAGAAATTTATCCGAAAAATAGTTTTTGGAATTTTTTAAAGTTATTTTCTTTAGTCCTATCAAAATTATTCTTAAAAAAAGGGTTTCGTAATGAGTTAGTTCATACATTACCGAACATCTATCTTTGGTTTGATAATCTGTTTGATTAATATGGGATTTTATCTCTTAATTCTTTTTGTTTTCAATTTTTCAAGTTCTATTTTTAGATTAGCAAACATCTGCGAATATTCTTTTTCTTTTGCTTCGTTCTCCTCTTTCATCCTTTTCCTCTCAAACTCTTCTTTGTTTAATTGTGATTTTAATTCTCCTAATTCTGTGCTTTCAAATTTCTCGTCGAGTTCTTTGTTGTTCATTCCTGTTCTTGAAATATAAACGTCGGGCATATCTGAACTAAATTTCCAGCCGTAACGATAGCAAAGTTGTTGTCTGTTTAATTTAGTCGCGTAATAAGTCGCAGAAGAATGTCGCAATAAATGAAAGTGTAAAGGTTTGTTTAAAACTCTCTGGCTCAATCTTGAAATAAAAAATCTCACAGCGTCGTAAGTCATAGTAGAAACTTGCTCGTCTGTTTTAATTCCTTGTTTAATTCTGTCTTTAATAAAATCCGAAACAGCCTCTTGAGATTTATCCCAATAAAGAGAAATTGTCCGTCCCTCTGTTTTTGAATATTCTTCTTTAAGAGTTATTTTTACAAAATTATTTTTTCCTTCAGGCAATTCAATATCTTCAAAACGAATATTAAGAAATTCTTCAGCTCTTGCTCCGCTATCAAATAAAACCGCAATAATATATCTTTCTTCGTCGGTTTTGCAACCCTTGTATAATTTCTGAATTTCTATTTCTTTAAGAAAATCTGGAGTTTTTCTTTTCTCTTTTGTATCAAAAAAATCTGTTAGTTCGTTTGCTTTTGCTTCACCCTTTTTCCATTTTAATAAAATCCTTAAAGCAATTCTAATATCTTTTTTCATATTAAAAGCAAAAGGTTTTTTCTTTCCAGATAAAAGTTTATCTGTGCTTAATGCTCTGTCATAATCTTCTAAATCTTTTTTAGTAATTTTGTCAATAGGTTTTTTTAAATAATTTAATGGCGATTTTAATAAAGAAATATATTTCACTTGTGTTCTATCTGAAACTTGAAAGCCTTTGTTTATTTTTCCAGAACCTAAATCTTCAAGAAATAATTTTAATTCTTTCTTTGTCTTGTCTGGAATGTCCCATTTATCGACGTATTTTAGTCTGCTTTGAACGTTTGCGTTCGCATTATGAATATTTATCTTCATATTCATAAAAGAGACTAAGAATAGCCCCTTTATAAAATGTGCAGTATTGCTCTATCCCCCCACCCAGACTCGAACTGGGGATCTTCCGGGTTCTGTTGAACCTTGCTTTTCAGGTTTCATAGTTCTCCAAATGGAATCTCCACCCTAGATATTATCTACAGCCAGACGCTCTAGCCACTGAGCTATGAGGGGATTAATTTATTAAGATTTCAAATTTTTAAAGGTTTGCTCGACCTAAATAAAATAAAATTCTTCAAATCTTTTTTGCAAACCTAAATATCTTCTTAATCTCAAAATCCCATCGCGAGAAACAGGAACAATTGAATCAGGAAAAACCTCAAAACAAGATTGTCCTTTTTCTGCAAAATACCGAATACGCCCAGAACATTCCAAAGCAAAAAGATGAATCGTTTCTGGAACAGGATAATCTAATTTATCTCTAAGCATGAAATAAAATCTTAAAATTAATTTTTAAATAAGATTGTTTTTGAAAATATATTTTACTTGCTCAAAAAATCGCGAGCACTTCTTGCGGCAATTGCGCCTTCGGCAGATGCAATCACCACTTGGTTAAGAAGGGTATTTGTGACATCTCCGCAAGCAAAAATTCCTTTAACAGAAGTTTGCATTTTATCGTCGACAACAATTTGTTTTTCTTTTGTTAATTCTAATTCCAAATCTTTTGTAAAATCAATTATAGCAACTCCTCCAATCTCTACAAAAATTCCATCAAGTTCGATTGTTTTTTCTTTTCCATTTTCAGAAATAACTAATCCCGTAACTTTTTCTTCGCCTAAAATTTTTTTTGGAATTGCATTGTAAAAAATTTCCGTGTTTGGTTTTTGTTCAATTTTTTCTGTTGTGATTTCTTCGCATCTTAATTTTTCTCCTCTGTAAAAAATATAAACTTTTTTTGCAATGTCGGCAAGAGCAAGAGCAGAAGTTGCTGCGCAATCACTTCCTCCGACGACGCCAACAATTTTATTTTTGAAAAAAAATCCGTCGCAAGTTACACAATAACTTACGCCTCTTCCCGTTAATTCATTCTCTCCAGGAATTCCTAATTTTTTTCTTTCAGTTCCTGTTGCAATTATAATTGTCTTTGATTTTAATTCTTGTTTTTTCAATTTTAATAAAAATCCGTCGTCGGTTTTTTTAATGCTTTCGACCTCTTCGATTAAAATTTCAACTTCTTTGTAAGAATTTAAATGATCGTAAAATTTTTTCATTAAAAAACTTCCAGCTCCGATATAACCAGGCCAATTTTCCAACGACAAAATTGAATTTGCTGTTCCTCCAATATTTTTTGAAACAACTGCTGTTTTCAAACTGCTTCGCACCGCATAAATTCCAGCAGTCATTCCAGCAGGACCAGCTCCAATAATCACGACGTCAAATTCTTTCATGATAGTCAAAACAAAAAAGAGTTTAAATAATTATTGAAAAGTTTTATTAACCATTTTCACATTTAATATTTATGAAATCGCAAATCGCAAATCTTTTGTCAAAATATATTTCCATTGAAAAAAAACAAATTGAAAATTTAATTGAAATTCCGCCGTCGCAAGAAATGGGGGATTTTGCTTTTCCATGTTTTGCGTTAGCAAAAGAGTTTAAAAAAAATCCGTTAGAGATTGCAAAAGAAATTTCTCAAAAAATAAAAACAAAAGAATTTGAAATAAAATCTTCTGGCCCTTACATAAATTTTTTTTTAAACAGAAGAAAATTTGCCTTGGGCTTAATTGAAAAAATAAAAAAAGAAAAAAAAAATTTCGGAAAAAATAATTTGGGAAAAGGAAAAATAATAACGATTGACATGTCGTCGCCAAATATTGCAAAACCAATTGGTATCGGGCATTTAAGATCGACGATAATTGGAAATTCTATTTCAGAAATTGCAAAATTCAACGGGTATAAAACAATAAAAATAAATTATCTCGGAGATTGGGGGACTCAATTTGGAAAGCTTATCGTCGGATACAAACGTTGGGGAAAAGAAAAAGAACTGAAAAAAAATCCAATAAAACATATGTTAGAATTGTATGTCAAAGCAAACGCAGAAGAATATGAACAAGAAGCGCGCGACTGGTTTAAAAAACTTGAAGAAAAAAATCTTGAAGCAATAAAAATCTGGAAAATGTTTAAAGAATTCAGTTTGAAAGAATTTGACGAGATTTACAAAACACTTGGAATAAATTTTGACGTCATCTCTGGCGAATCTTTTTATAATAACAAAATGGAAAACACAATCAAAGAATTAGAAAACAAAAAACTTTTGGAAAAAAATCAAGGCGCGTTAATTGTAGATTTAAAAAAATATAACCTCGGGGCCTGTTTAATTAAAAAATCCGACGGGGCGACATTATATGCGACAAGAGATATAACCGCTGCAATTGATAGATACAAAAAATATAAATTTGACAAAATGATTTATGAAGTCGGACAAGAACAAAAACTTCATTTCCAACAATTCTTCAAAGTATTGGATTTAATGGGATATAATTTCGCTAAAAATTGCATTCATGTTTATCACGGACTTTATTTAGACAGCGACGGAAAAAAATTCGCGACAAGAAAGGGCAAAACGGTTTTTATGAAAGAAATTTTAGACGAGACAATTGAATCTGCAAAAAAAGGAATTTTACAGAGAGATAAAAATTTGAACAAAAAAGAAATAGACAAGAGAGCAAGAAAGATAGCGATCGCTGCAATTTTTTACGGAGATTTAAAAAATAATAAAGTTAATGATATTGTTTTCAACATAGACAAATTTTTAGATTTCGAAGGAGACACAGGCCCATATCTTCTTTACAGCTACGCGCGCGCATCGAGCATTTTGCGAAAATCTAAACCAAATAAAAATTCAAAAATAAAAATAAATTCACTTGAAGAAAAAGAAATTGAATTAATTAAAAAAATTTCAGAATTTCCAGAAATAGTTTTGAATGCTTATAAAAATTTAAACCCGTCGGTAATTGCAAATTATTCTTATCAGCTCGCACAGATTTTCAGCGAGTTTTATCACACCTGTCCTGTGATTGGAGATGAAAAAGAAAATTTCCGTCTGGAATTGGTAAAGTCCTTCAGACAAGTTTTGAAAAATAGTTTAGGGCTTTTGGGAATTGAAACAATGGAAGAGATGTAAAGGTTTTTAACAATTAGTTAAACAAAGTTTTTTCTGAAAGAAAAAATTTGGGAAAATTTTGTTCTGCAAAAAGCAGATTGCTGAAGGCAAAGAAATTTTCTGTTTAACGTGTGTTCGGAGACCGAACATAGTGAGGTACGAGTGGAGCAAGAAGCGAACCCTCATGAGTAAAAAATTCTTGTGACAGAAAAACCTTACTTTTTCTTAGGAATTAAAGAAATAATTATTAAGATAAGCCCAAAAATAATTAAAACAACTCTCCAAACTTCAATACCTATATTTCCAAAAGTTCCGCCAAAAAACCAACCAAGACCAAAGAAAAAAAGAACAATTCCAAGATACATTAAGACTTTTGAAAGTTGTTTTTGTTCCATAAATAATCTAAGAAAAAGTTATTTAAATATTTAACTTATGGTAGAAAGAATTTTTTATTTCCCATAGCGTAGCGAATGGCGTAAGTTCCAACATCGCGATTTAACGAAGTTCGGCCTGAAGCCGATTTGGGTGGAGCGAACCACAGATAAGCGGAACCGTTAAATCGCTGTTAAAGTCCCCCGAGCATTTTAAAAAAATAATAGGTAAAATTTATTTGCTCACAGATAATTTTAAATATAACTCTTGCTTTATTTTTTTATGAGAAGAAATATTACAGATATTGAAAATGAAATTAGAAAACAAAGAGAGAATAATCCTCCGACGATAAAAATGCCTGAAATAGAGAGAAGAGGAAGAATAAGAGAATTATGGGAAAAATTTTCTCCGAAAAAATTTTATGAACATCTTTGGATTGGGACTTCTCCTGCAACTTATTTTTTGTGGAAACTTCCAAAATCAGCGCATAAAAAATTAAATGATATTTTAGATTACGCAACTTCTTTTTTAGCAAGAACTCAGCCAGAATTTGCAATTGCTTCTGGAATTCTCGGCGGAGTTTCTCATACCCTTTATGGTTTAAAAAATGAAGAAAAAGATTCAGGTCGCCATGTTGTTTCTGGTTTGACAAAAATCGCGCAAGCTACAGAACCAATTGATCCAAAATTTTCTGGCAAAGTAAAAAAATTTTTAGAAGATTATTTTGTAAATTTTGATTCTGAACAAGCTGTTGCTTAAATTTTGTAGTTATTATAAAATGATTACAAAAAAAAAGTTTATAAACATCAAATTTCTAGAGAAGTTATGGAAACAGAACAAGAACAATCTCACTTTGTTGTAAGAGTTGAAGGAAATAGATTTAGAAGAGCTGTTTTAACTACTCAGTTTGAAACCCCAGAGCGTCCTCATTTTCATTCCCTCTTGGGGAATACCCCGCAGCTTGCTGCGAAAACTTTAAGTTAGTTGAA
>CAYVCF010000020.1:0-15678 GCA_964450135.1 Candidatus Woesearchaeota archaeon | reverse complement strand
AGTAAAAGCTTATCCAAATGAGATTTATGTTAAGTTATGAAGTTGACTTAACAGAACAACAAAATATATAAATAGCTTTAAACTAAAAATAAAATGAGAAAAAATTCAGAAGCAAAATGGGTTTTGGATTTATTGGTTCCTGGAAAATTTATGATGAGAATGAGTCGCGTCCTTGATTCAGACAAACCTTCTAAACAATTTCTTGAATATGGAAAAATTATTGGATTGGCAGTTGGTCAAACTATTTTATATGTTGGCGGAACAGGTTTAGTTCAAGAATATTTTAGATGAATTCTCTACGACAACATCACAGAAATATCTTATTGGTTGCAAAAAATAAAAAAATTGCTTAAAATTTTTGCATCTCAATCATAGCAAGCTGTGGAGTATTGCGAAAATTTTTTGCTATGCAACCAGCAACACAGAAAACAATCTCCAATTTATTTTCTCCGTCGATGTTTTCTGTTCTCCCCAAATCCGCGAATAAATCAAAAAGGATTTGGTGATTTTCTATCTCTCACCAAATTTCTTTATTTGTCAGTTAATTTGGCGAGGCCAGAAAATACCGACGACAAAAAAATTTTCTGTATTTCAATTTGTTTCGCAGCAATCTACGAAGTATTGCCCCAAATTAAAAATAAAAAATAAAAAGAATTATTGAAGTGTTATTTTAAAGCCCCTTGAATTTCCTCAATTGCGTTCGCAACTTCAACACCTTTTTTTGTTAATTTTATCACTTTTATTCTTCCTTGTTTTTCAAAATCCACTAACTTAAGTTCTTCCAGGGTCTGCAAAATTTTCACAGCATGGCTGTAAGTGCAGTCAACCTCTTTTGCTAAAACACTGCCGTATCTCATTCGTGTATTTTTTTTAAGACTGACCAACATCAAAGCTGGCTTTCTCCTAAAAAAGATATCAAGGTTGTCTTTCATTTTATGTGTATGTTTCAAACTATATATTCGGACAATGATATCCTTTTAAATGTTTTGTATTATATATATTCGTTTACACCCAGTAGTGAAAAAGTGCGACTGAGTAATTACGACAAATGAAAAAATAATTTTTAATTTCACGAAAATTAGTTAATCTTCAAGAGGTTTAATATTTTATGAAAAAATATTTTATCTTGCTTTGCATTATAGAATTAATCTTTTTTGGAACTCTTTTTTATTTATTGTTAAGGAAAGAACCAATTCCACCGCCCAAAATTCCTCCGAATATTTCTGAAAATAATTCAGAAGAAAATAAAACTTTTCTTGTCACCTATGTTATAGATGGGGATACATTGGAAATTAATACTGGAGAAAGAATCAGATTAATCTGTATTGACACTCCTGAAAAAGGTGAAGAATATTATTTTGAAGCAAAGGATTATTTGGAGGAATTAGTTTTAGAAAAAAATATTGAATTAGTTAAAGATATTTCTGAAACAGACAGATACGGAAGATTGCTGAGATATATTTATGTCGACGGGATTTTTGTAAATAAAAAAATAGTTCAAGAAGGATATGCAAAAGCATATTGGTATAAACCTAACACAAAATTTTGTCCAGAAATTCAAGAAGCAGAAAATTATGCGAGAAAAGAAGATAAGAGAATTTGGGAAGATGAAAATGAAGAAAAAAATTATGAGAAACCTGAAATTGAAAATGAAAATAATAGCGAAGCAAATTCTCAAGAAAATTGTCAATGCATCTCTGATTTAGATTGTCCTGATTTTTCAAGTCATAATGAAGCGCAAGAATGTTATGAATATTGTTTTAAAATTACTGGAAAAGATTTTCACAGATTAGACAGAGAAAAAGATGGATTGGCTTGTGAAACATTAAAATAAAGAAATTGCTTAAAATTTTCGCATCTCAATCACAGCAAGTTGCGGGGTCTTGCTAAAATTTTTTGTTACGCAACTGGCAACACATAAAACAATTCCCAATTTATTTTCTCCGTCGATGTTTTCTGTTCTCTCCAAATCTGAGAATGAATAAAAAAAGATTTGGTGATTTTCTTGGCCCAAAAATCCATTGGATTTTTTGGTTTCAATTTGTTTCGCAGCAAGCTGAAGAGAATATTGAAACAAATTGAAAATAAAAGAAAAAAATATTATCGTCGAGAAAGGGGTTATTCAAGATGCAGTTTTTATCGTCGCTGAGCCAGGAAAAACAAATTCAGGAATGAATCGTCGAGGACAAATGGCAAAAACATCGCGAAATCGCGACGGAAGTTGGACAAAAAAAGGAGAGAAAAGTTTTTTTGGATATAAAGTTCATACAAAAACCCGTCGTGGTTCAAAAATTGTTGAAAGTATTGCAGTCACCACGGCAAAAATTCCTGACAATGCAATTGATTTATCAAATTCCGACGACATTGTCTATCGCGACAAAGGTTATAATGGAACTCCGACGAGAGCAAAAGGAAATGGAACTATGTGTCGCGGAAATTTAACTCCGCATGAAATGTTGAGAAACAAAAGAATTTCCAAAAAAAGAAATCAAGGCGAACATCCTTTTAGGACAATTCATCGCGCAATGAACGGAGGAAATACAAAATTGACGACGCTGTATCGAGTATTCATTCAACAATTATTTGTATTCTCCGCTTACAACATTTACAGATTAGCAACACTAACAAGAATGCAGTAACGAATTAATCCGTTAACAATAAATTATTTGAAAAATAAAATCTTAGTTTGACTAAGATTTTTCTAAATGAGGTTTTATTTTTAATTTAATCTTAAAAAAATGAATTATTCAAACTTCTCTATAGCATAAAAAAGAAATTGTTGTAGTATCTTTAGTGGGGGTTGTGGGCGGAGCGTGTCTAATAAATAATTCTAAAAATAAAGTTCACCTAATTAAGTTAGATTCCTTTTCGAGAGTGAAGCGAACTCAATGTGGGCGACTTCTGAAAAGTTGCGAGTTATTCAAATATTTGTTCGAGCAAAGTTTCGAGGAGATTTATCTACGAGAAATTGAATCTAACAGGAATTAAATGTACTCCTTATTTTTCATTTTATTTTTGTTCGCATAAATCTTTCAAAATGGTTTCAGCATCGAGAAAAAATGTTCTGATTAAAAAATTAGGAAATAAATTTTATTTTCAATTAAGAAATTTTTTGTATCTCTTTAATCTCATCTTCGGAAATTGAACAGCCCTTGAATTTCACAGCCCAGAGCATTGCGTCCAAAACTTTTTTATTTTTTGATTTTACAATTCCTTTTTTCCATGCAACATAAACCAATTCTGCTGAACGAATTATTTTTAGGTCTGAAAAATATTCAAGTCGATTTTTTTTAATTTCAATTTTGCTGTGCAATTTTTTTTGCAAAAAATCTTTTAATTCTTCAGGGGATTCAATTATATTTCTCGTGGTTCTTTCATCAATGCACAAAATATTTTCTATTTTAGATTCTTTCAGATGTTTGCTAAGTGCAACGCAAGATGCCTCGCCGTCGTCGATTAAATGAATTCCTTTTCCATTTGAAAAAAAACAATTGTTTGCTAATTCCAAAACTTCAGCGGTTTTTCTTGAAATTTCAGAACTATCAATTTTTATTTCTTCTGGAAGTTCCAGAGTTTTATCATCGAGCAATTCCTTAATTTTTATTGCTTCAAGTTCAAATCTTTTTATATTAAGGGGTTTGTCAATAATTTCTTTTTTTACTTCACGTGTGATTAAAAATTTTCCGTCAAAGATTTCTTTAAGCTGTCGCAGTTCTTCAAATAATCCGTTCATTGCTAGAGAAATCAAAGTGCTTGAATCAAAAATTAGGGCTTTCATTTGAAAGTATTTGGCAAATGAGATACATCATTCATTATTTCCAACCTCCAATTTTTAAACTTATTATTCCATTCGAGAATATTAATTCCTGTATTGTGTTGTTTAAAAAAAAGAAGCTGTTTTTTTAGAGGGATTTGCAAAAGAAAACCCAAAATAATTCTATTGGTAATTCCATGTCCGATAATTAGAATTGTTTTATTTTTTTCTTTGTCTTTTGAAATTTTTTTTAAAAAATGTTTTAGTTTTTTTAATCGATTGCTAAATAACATTTTTAATTTTGATCTTAAGTGTTTTTTGTCGTATTCATTTAATTCTTCAATACTTTTTTTAACAGGCACTTTAATAATTTTAGAAATGATCTCCGCGGTTTGTCTTGCCCTCGATAAATCACTTGTATAAATTTTGGAGATTTTTAATTTCTTTAATTTTTTCCCAAGATACTCTGCCTGTTTTTTCCCTCGTTTAGTTAAACTGGAATTTTTATTATCTGTTAATCCAAGATTATGCTCAGATTCGCCGTGTCTTACAATTATTATTTTCATTCAAAAATTCCCACCGCATTTTTAATTCTTGTTTTTACATTTACTCTGCTTAAATTCTCTTCTCCGATTTCTGTCTGTCCAGAATAATTTGCAACTTCAAACATTGTCAGCCCCAAAAGTTTTGCGGTTTTCTCAAGTGAAATTCCGTGCTCATAAATTTTTGAGGCCTTATTTATTTCTGCTTTTCTAAAAACATCTTGAATATATCGTCGGAGTTTTCCAGAAAGATTGTCAATTTCTGCGCGGATTAATTTCAGTGTCTCGCTAAAACATTCTTCGTCTTTTTGTTTCAAACAGAAAATTAATTTGTCAAAATAAACCAATGTATTTTTATAAAATCTATTCCAGCCAGAATAATTCCTGTATTGTTTTCTCTCGATAATTTTGCTCATCGCGTAAATAATTACTGCGAGAGTTATGTTGTCAGGGTCGTGGGTCTTTGCAAATGTGTTGTTCGTGCGGTCGCTCAAATTTCTTATTGTCGCACTGTCGTCCTTCTGAATTGCTTTTTTTGTTTTCTCAAGAATTTCCAGAAGATTTTCAACCTCTTGCATTTTAAATAAAGAAAAAATAACTTAATAAATGTTAAGTTTTTATAGTTAAAATTTTTAATTGAATTATGGAAAAAATTATCTTAGATACTTCGTTCATTTTAACTGCTGTAAAAAATAAAATTGACTTTTTTGAAAATTTTTTAGGTTATGAAATTTTAATTCCGATTCAAGTTATTAGAGAATTAAATGGTTTGAAGAAATCAAATCCTGTTGCAGAAACTTGTTTAAAGATTTTGGAAAAAAACAAATTTGAAAAAATAGACCTGAAAAATAAAAACACAGACAGAGGAATAATTAATTATTCAAATAAAAATCCAAAAATTCTCGTCGCGACTTTGGACAGAGAAATAAAATCAAAAATTGAAAATAAAAAAATAATTATGAGGGGAAAAATTCTTGATGTTTAGCAAAAAGCTTTTTAAACCATATTTTACTATTTTTTTAAAGTAAAATGTTCTATTTAACTGAAGTTCAGGATTATGTAAGAGTGGAGCCAAAATTATTTGGGTTGCCAACAATTGAAGCAGTTGACAAACAACTTAGAGAGACCTACAAAGAATATTACGACGAAGAACTTGGAAAAATTGTCTCTGTTATTGATGTCCTTGAAGTCGGAGAGGGAATAATAATTCCTGGAGACGGGGCTGCATATTATAATTCAAAATTTAAATTGCTCGCTTGGAAACCAGAATTGCAAGAATTGGTCTACGGAATAATCGCAGAAATAACAAATTTCGGAGCATTCATAAATATGGGCGCGATGCAAGGAATGATTCACATTAGTCAGACAATGGACGATTTCGTAAGTTTCAGCAAAGCAAATTCTTTGCTTGGAAAATCTTCAAAAAGAACTTTGAAAATTGGAGATATGTGCATCGCAAGAATTGTCGCAATAAGTCATAAGGGAGATGAACCAAAAATTGGTTTGACAATGAGACAGCCAGGACTTGGAAAAATTGAGTGGATAACTGAAGACGCAATCAGAAAAAAGAAAGAAGCTGAAAAAATTTTAAAATCAGAAGAGAAAAAAGAAAAACCAAAAAAGGAGAAGAAAAAATGAAGATATGC
The DNA here is from genome assembly GCA_964450135.1 of Candidatus Woesearchaeota archaeon. GTDB lineage: Archaea > Nanobdellota > Nanobdellia > Pacearchaeales > GW2011-AR1 > CAYVCF01. Next base: position 9,736 of record CAYVCF010000020.1, on the reverse strand, counting down.
GATATCATCGAAGGCATAAAAAAATATCGCTTGCCTGAACAAAAGGGGAAGCTTATAAAAGCTGAGAAAATTCCTAAAATAAATTTTCTAAGCCCCAGAAATTTAAGTTGGAAAATTTCTGAGGAAACCGAGAGGTGTCTTTTAAATGCCTAAACAAAAAGCCTGCAAACTTTGCAAGATAATTACTGAATCTGAAAAATGTCCGAAGTGCGGTTCAAAAGAATTGACAGAAGGATTTAAAGGACGACTTATTGTGATTAATCCAGAAAAATCAGAAGTCGCTCAAAAAACAGGAATTAAAGAAAAAGGAAATTTTGCAATAAAAATCAGATGAAAAAATTAAAAATTTTTACCTCATTAAATTTTCAAAAATTGAAGGAGAAAATTTAAGATAAAATGGAAATAAAAATAATTTCAGAAAAAGAAAATCATTTATTCAAGAGAAAAGAATTAATCTTAGAAACTCATTCAGAGATTTCTCCAAAAAAAATAGCGGTTATAGAAAAAATCGCAGAAAAATTTTCAGCGACTCCAGAAACAATCACAGTAAAAAAAATCAGCGGAATTTATGGAACGCATTTATTTAAAATAATTTGCAACATTTACAAAACAAAAGAAGATAAAGAATTATTTGAAAAAGAAAAAAATAAAAAAGAAATAAAAAAAGAAGAAAAACAAGAGGAGAAAAAATAAAATGGCAAAAAAAGTAGAAAAAACAGGGAAGAAACCGCACAAAAATCAACCGACGAGCAAAAAATATTCTCATTACAAAGTTGAAGGAGAAAAAATAATTAGAAATTTGCAATTTTGTCCTCGATGCGGGCCAGGAATTTTTTTAATGAAAGCAAACAACAGAGTTTATTGCGGAAAGTGTCATTATTCTGAGTTTGAGAAGAGATAATTAGAAAAGAAAATTTTTAATTGAAAAACGTTTAATGATTATAATGGGCAACATAAAATAAATTAATGTTAATAAGCCCGCTTTTTTTCGTTTTTACGATGAATATTATCTCTCTAAATTTCTTTTTTCTCGACTTTCAAGGATTAAATACCGCACATAGTAAATAGGTATTGCGAGTGGACCTAAAACGCATAATAACCCTGGACAATTTCCCCCATAATTTAACGAACTTTCTTTTCCAAAAATAATTTGATTTAATTTACTTTGTTCTTGTCGCATTTTATTTTTTCTCCTTAATAATTATAAACCCTGGGAGAGTTTTCGAATCAGACAAAAAGTGCGACCCGAAGCCTCTCCTGGGTAAAAAGAGGTGATAAGAAATTGAACTCACTGAACTATTTAAACCTTTCGTTTATGTTACTCTTAAAAAATGACAGCCGATAATTAACTAAAAGTAGTGATCATAAACTACTACTGAAAAATACAACTCAACTTTTTACAAACTACCGCAATTTTATAAACAAATAACAAGTAATATTTTTATGGAAGAGTTACAAAAAAAAGAGGGAAATCCTTTTGACATGTTAAACAAGCCAGAAAAAGAAATAGAAATTTTAAAACCTTCAATAAAACAAGAACAAATTCACAACATCTTATTTAACCGCGAACTCGGATGGCAAGAAATAATTTACGATTTAATAAACACCGAACAACTTGATCCTTGGGATATTAATATAATTATTCTAACAGAAAATTTTCTTAAAAAAATTCACGAGTTAGAAGAAGCAGATTTTTTTGTTTCAAGCAAGGTTTTGCTCGCAGCCGCGCTTTTGCTGAGAATTAAATCTGAAATTTTATTAAACAAATACATAAAATCTATTGACGAAATTTTATTTGGAAAAACGCAACAAAAAAAATATTCAATGGAAAGAATTGAACTTGAAGAAGAAATTCCGTCGCTGATTCCGAGAAGTCCTATTCCACGATATAAAAAAATTACTTTGAAAGAATTAATTGAATCTTTGAACAAAGCAATTATAACTGAAAACAGAAGAATAAAAAAAGAAATAATTAATAGCAACTCTCTTCGAGAAACCGCGATTTTGCTTCCAACAAAAACAATAAATATCAAAGACAGATTAACAGCAATTTATAATAAAATAATCTCGCATTTAAAATCTCCTGAAATAAAAAAGAAAGTGGCTTTCACAGAACTCGTCGGAGAAAAAGAAAAACTTTTTGCATTTTATCCTTTGCTTCAATTAGAAAATCAGCACAAGGTCTGGCTCGAACAAGAATCGCATTTTGAAGAGATTTATGTCTGGCTCAAACATGTTTATTTTAAAGAAAATCCAAATCACTTCACAGATTTAATAAAAGATTTAGAAACAGAAATTACCGACGACAAAAATGAAAAATATGAAAAAGATTTTGAAGAATAAGAAGCACCTTTGGTTTAACTCAAACTCCCACTTCCAATTTGGATTATTCGCGTAAACTTTCGTCTTTACATTAGTCCCTGATGTCACAAAAATTTATTATTCAATTTTTTGCAATTATCTTGTTCACAGAAATTAAACTCTCTCGACGACAAAATTAAAATTGTATATCTTTGATTACAACAAAATTTTTAATCATAAATATTTAATACTTTTATGGCATTTGAATTTTCTTCAGTTATTCTATCAACTTTCGTCGGAATGTTTGGGGTGGTTATCGGAGCAGTGATAAGCAATTATTTTAATCAGAAAATTGCAAGACAATCTGCGATTAAGGATTTAATTTTTAAAAAAAGAATTGAATATTTTGAAAAACTTCTTGATTGCATTGAAAAAAACATTGCTCTTTATAAAAATTCTGTGAATGTGTTGGAAAAAAACAGCGATAAAAAAAATGTTGGAAAAATATTAAATAAGATGAAAAAAGACAGGAAAAAATTTGAAATACTTAATAGCCCGCTTTACCTTGATGTTAAACCTATTTCCATAAAAATAATGCAGTTTGTCGACGTGGAGAAAAAAATCTTTTCTCATTTTGAAAATCTAAAAATTCAAAAAATTTCTAAAGAAAAATTTGTGGCGAGTTTGAACTTACAACTTTTACAACTTAGAACGATAGCAGGAGAATTAGTTTGTGTTCTGAGAAGAAAATTGAGAACCGAAATTTAGATAAACATTTATAAATATTAAAAATTTAAAATTATTATGATAGAATGGATATTCATCGGATTGTTGGTAATTGTCATCGGAGCTTTATTTTTTTACTACAACCGGTTCGCAGTTTTGGGGAATAGAATTGATAATTCTTTGAGCCAGATTGATGTTCAGTTAAAACGAAGAGCAGATTTAATTCCTAATTTAGTTGAAACAGTCAAGGGTTTTGCCAAACACGAAAAAGAAGCTATTCAATCGGTTACTGATGCGAGAAAAGCATTGATGGGCGCGAAAGGAACTGTTGAAAAAATAAAAGCAGATAGACAATTAGAGTCAGCGTTGAAAACCATTTTTGCAATTGCAGAAAATTATCCAAACTTAAAAGCAGACACAAATTTTTTGGAACTTCAAAGAGAGTTGAGTTCAACAGAAGACAAAGTTGCTTATGCAAGGCAACATTACAATGATTCAATACTTTCTTACAACGACTTGTGCAGAACTTTGCCAGGGGCATTTTTTGCAAGACTTTACGGAAAAACTGCAAAAGAATATTTGAAAATTGCCGACGCTGAAAGAAAAAAAGTTGATGTGAAGTTTTAAAAGAGAAAAAATATTTATAAATTCTATTTACATTAATTTGTTATGAATAAACAACCAACTTTTGGAATTGTTTTAATAATTTTATCAATAATCTTTTTTTAGACGGAGCTTTTTTTATTGGATATAGTAAATGGTTATTTGGTGTTTGTTTGATTATTTTTGTACTAGGGGTTTTTTTGATATTACTCAATTCTAAGAATTAGATAAATAGTTCTATAAATTTTTTTCAAATATCGAGCCACAGCCGAGAATCGAACTCGGGACCTTTACCTTACCAAGGTAATGCTCTGCCGACTGAGCCACTGTGGCACAGAATTTTTACCCAAAAACCTTATAAATATTTTATGTATGCTTAAAACATGGAAAATTGCGAATCTTGTTTGGAAAATTTAAAAGGAAAATATAAAATATTTCAGGAAAAATATTTTCTTCCAAAATTTGAAGAATTGAATGACGACTTTTCAATTGAAAAACTTGCAGATACTGAAACTGACTTTTTGTTAAAAGAAATCAGAAGATTTATTTCTGAAAAATTTTCAAATTATTTGAGATTAATTGAATCAATAATTCATCCTGTAAATTCTCCGATTTTTATTTTTTCAATTATAAAGTCCCTAAGTCAAGAGGACTTGGAAAACCTTAAAGAAGTTTACAAAAAACTTGTTAAACAAGAAATCAAGATTTTGAAATTAGATGTTTTGTCGTCGGAAAAAGACGAGGCAGAATATATAAAAAATTCTTTTAAACTCTGGGCTGAAATTAAAAATTCTATTTTAGAACTAGCAGACAAAATAGAAAAAAACTGGGACAATAAATTTGAAGAGAATAATAAAAGTTATTTTGGATGAAAAGAAACCTAAGCGGTTTCTTTGTCGATGTTTCCCTTCCTGTTCATGTTAAGCAACATTTCTTTAAACTCAAACTTGCGTTTGCCGACGACGTCAACAAATTAATGCAATCGCAAATTTTCGGCCTCCGACGATGTCCCATAAAATGAGGGGCTCTCGTAGAGAAAAATTTTCAAAAAAATGCGATGAAGTGCTAAATTATTTCTTGTCGTGAAAATTATTTTCCCTCTTTCCCAAACACTTCTTCCAGCCCCAACTCCAATAAAACAACAGGCATTTTTATTTTCCAGTTTTTCAAAATCTTCGGATGAACCTCTCCGATAAATCCGATTGTTTTTTTATTAAAAATTATTTCTGCAACTCTTCCTTCGATAAACCACGGAATTTCTTTTTCTGACTCTTTTAATTCTAAATTAAGTTCAAGCATTTTGCTAAAGTATTCAAGAACCTGTTTTAATTCTGTAAAATTTCCAGGAGAGATTCCGATGGATAGTTTTTCTTTTTCAATAATTTTATTTTCTTTTAATTCAAAAACTTTTCCTGTCTCGAAAATTTTTTGCGGATATTCTGAATCTATGTTTTCTGAAAAAATTTTCATTAGGTAATGTGTCAAATCTTTTCTTAAAATTTTGTAATCGGTTTTTGATTCTTCTAACTCAACAAACTCTGGCAAATTTTTTTCTGAAAAACCCATTTTTATAAATTGGTCATCGGTGTTTGTTAAATGATAATTTGAAATTTCCAAGAATTCAAGTCCTGAAAGAATGTCTGAAATTTTTCGTTTAAAAGTTTCTTTTTTTGATTCTTCTCCAATTGTTGAGACATCTGGAATTTCTTCTTTAAAATTTTCATAACCATATGCGATCGCGATATCTTCAATTAAATCAACTTCATGAAGAACGTCTGTTCTCCATGCAGGAATCTCAACATTCCCTTTTTCATAATTGCAACCCATTTTTTCAACAAAATTTTTCAATTCTTTTTCATTAAGATTTAAACCTAAAAGTTTATTTGTGTTTTCCAATGATAAATTCATTTTTTCAGGATTTAAGTTTGGAGTTATTTCTTTATAGTTTCCGCTCAATTTCATTTGATAACATTTTCCTCCCATGTCAATTAAAGTTGTTGCAATTATGTTTAAACATTTTTTTAAAATTTCAAAATTAAAACCAGAACACTCAATAAAAACGTCTTTTGTTTTTTCTGTAATTTTTCCTGTTTCATGCGAATTTATTATTGGAGGCATACTCAAAATTTGATTATCCGCGTCGATAAAAATCGGAAATTTTTCTTTTCCTGCTAAAAGATGTGCGTAGTCCCTTCCAGTTGGATGTCTTTGCAAAATTTCCAAACCAGAAAATTCGCGATTCATTTCAAGAGGGATAAATTTTATTTTATCTGGCTCAAGCGCCTTGAAAGTTATTGGCAGTTTTATTTTTTCAAGAGGATAAATTCCGATTGCTAGTTTTTTTCTTTTTCTACCAACAGTTGCGTGCAATTTTTCCTGAATATCAATTATCTCTTTGATTTTGTCGTCGTCAAATTTCAAGTCCTTAACAATTGCGCAAGCAGTAAATGGTCTAATATTCTTCACAGAAGAATCAATAATAACTTCAAAGTCCTTTTCAGGGGGATTTAAAATATATTTTTTCATTGCTTTTGTTTTCCCTAAAAAACTTAGAAAACTTCTTTTAAAACCTTGATAAGAAAGCAAGTCAGGACGATTTGGAGAAACTGAAATTTCTATTTCGTCGTCGGTAATCCTTTCAACTGGAGTTCCGAACATTGCAATTTTATTTTGCATTTCTTCATTTGTTTTTCCGATTTCTTTTTCAAATATTTTTTTGTTTAGTTTTGTGTTTGACATTTTAATTTAAATTTGTCTCGAAGAAATTTAATTGTCCTTTAAACTCTATTGGTTCTATTCTTGTTGGATTTTCTAATATAAACCCATGATTTCCCCAAGAACTTGATGCTAAATGAAGGTCTTTGTCTTTAGAATGTTCTTCTTCGTTTCCATAAGTTTTAACATCAACTAAGTTTGCTTTTCCAACAAGAAATCCTGAGGGAAGAGTTGTAAATCCAAATCTTTTCATAGATTCCTTGTCTGGATTTTTTGAAGCATGGATAAAAAACTCTCCCCTGAAGCTAGTGTTCCAATTTCTTAATTCTATTTTCTTTTTTCCCTCTAAGATTAATTCTGCAAATGGCTGTTTTAATGATAGTGCTTTCATTTTATTTTTATTATTTTAAATCCAAATTTATTAATCTCTTTATCTGACCAGTAGGGTAATTTTTTTGTGTATTCAATATATTCTGCTTTCTTTATCCTCTTATTTTTTGTGGGATTTCCTTTACTATCTCTTTGAATTATCTCAATTTTATCCCCTTCATTAATTTCTTTATTTCCTAATCTTACTTCAAATTTTTTCTCTCCTGATTTTACTTTTTCAAATATTTCTTTGTCTAGGGGGATTGTTTTTTTTATTTCCATTATTTCACCCAAAATTTTATTTTCCTTAACTGAGTTAAATTATTTTTATACATCTCGCGCAAGTCAGTGATTTTGTAGTAATCCATAATTATTCTGTCAAAGCCCTGTCCCCATGCAAGCACAGGGGTCTGTTTTCCTAAAAGCGGAATTGTAATTTCAGGACGGAAAATTCCAGCGCCTCCGAGTTCAAGCCAAACTTTTTTTTGTTCATGCCAAACATGAACTTCAACTGATGGCTCTGTGTAAGGAAAATATGAGGGGGCAAAACGAATTTTTTCAAATCCCATTTTTTTGTAAAATTGTTTTAGATAACCTAAAAGATGTCTGAAATTTACATTTTCGTCGACGACAATTCCCTCTGTTTGATAAAATTCAAAACCATGACTCCAGTCAATTGTTTCGTTTCTGAAAACTTTTCCAATTGCAAAAAATTTTCCTTTTCTTTTTTCAGCTGGAAGTTTGCTTAATTCATAAAGTGTGAAAGCAGATAAGCCAGTTGTATGAGTCCTCAAAACCGCGCGTTTTGATTCTTCTTCATTCCAAGAATATTTCCAGCCCTTGCTTCCTCCAATTCCTTTTTCATGAGTTTGCTTTACAATGTCTACAATTTTTTTTTCAGGGAGGGAAAATTTTTTGTTTATAAAAAAAGTATCTTGCATTTCGCGAACAGGGTGATCCTGCGCAGTAAACAGCGCGTCGAAAATCCAGAATGAACTTTGAACAACTGGTCCAGTCATTTCTTTGAAACCTAAGTCAGTCCAAATTTTTCTTCCATAGTCAATAGATTGATTTACAAAATGTCGCTTGCCTCCAGAAATTTCTGAAACATAGGAAGTTACATCATATCTTCTGAATTTTTTCCCCTTATATTTTCCTGAGCGAATTAAATCAGGAGTAACTTGCTCGATTAGTTCTTCTTGTTTTATTTCGGCTTTGATTAATTCTTTTCCTAATTCAGTTAAAGAAATTAAAATTCTCTTTTTTTCTACGACAGTTACAATTTCTTTTCGTTTTTCCAATGATTGAAATGCAAAATTCTGTTCAGGGGTTAGATTATTTTTTTCAAGCGGAAGGGATTCTAAAAATTGTTCTTCTAAAAATTTTTTCGCGACTTCTTTTTTTTCAGCTGTGAGAGTTACTCGCCCGTTGTTTAATTCAATCATTGCTTTTTTCTTGAGTGCACCAAGAGAAACCTTGAATTCGTCGTCGGATAATTCTGATTGTTCTTTTATTTCTTCAAGTTTCATAATTCTTTTTTCATTAATTAAATTTAGAAATCTTCTTTCAGGAAGACCTTTTTTTTTGTAAAGCGCGCCGTTTATTCCGAGTTCAATAAATTCTTTTTTTTCTTGCGAAAGATTTACAATTTTTTTATTTTGAAGATAAGTCAAAGCTCTGAGAACAGAAACCTTGTCCATGTTTGTTTTCTGGCAGATTTTTGTGACTGATTCTTCCAGATAGGGAATTATTTTTACTTCCATCGGACTCAATGATTCGATTATCTTTTTGAGGGGCATATCTATTTTATATAAGGTATATTAATAAATATTGTGATACTACTAAAGGATTAATTAAATTTTTATCTTTTCACATAGCATCTAAAACTTTTATCTTCTTCATTCAAACATTTAACAAAATTTTTTCTTTTCATATCTAATAAAACTCGACTTATAGCACTTCGATGTTTTTTCAAATCTTTAGCAATTTCTGTTGCAGTTTTTGGTTTGTCTAATTGTTTCCAAACATCTTTTCTTAACTTACTTTTCTTTGCGAATATTTCTAATTGTAATTCTTTTTTCATATAACAAAGGCGTAACAATTATAATAATATTTATAAATAGGTAATTTTAGATTAATTAATGGAAGAAAGGAAAAAATCTTGGTTTAAGAGACATCCTATCTTAACGATTGGTAGTTTGATTTTTATTTTATTATTTATAAACGGAATAATTTTTAGTTCAATTTCACCTCAAGAAAATCCAAAACAAAATTCAAACACTTATTCTTCAGACGAAGATACAAATAAAGAAGAACAAAATTATAATTCAAATTCTTATAAGACATGGCATCAGGTTACTTCTTTTAGCGGAAATGGGGATAAAAACACAGATACTTTTTATATTAAAGGTTCTAAATTTAAAATGACATATACATTAGCTAAATCAAATGACTACTCCGTATTTAGTTTTTTTGTTTATCCTGAGAGTGAAACAATAATGTATACTGATTCAGTAATGACTGATATGGGAAAAGAAGGAACTGATAGCACAATATCTTATCATGGAGCAGGAACATATTATTTAAGCATTACCTCTGCAAATTTAGACAACTGGGATATAATTGTTGAGGATTATTATTAAATGAAAAATAATTTATGTTTCACAATCGCAAGCGTTTTGACAATTGTATTTTTACTGAATGTAATTAGCGCAACAATCACAGTCGGAACAATTCCAGAATTATCTATGACTGGAAATTCTTTTAGTTTTAGTGTTACTTCAAATGAAATAGAAAATATTACAATCACCGCAGATCCAATTATTCAAGGAAGTCAGCAAATAACTTTTACATCAACAATAATTGAGATTACTGCTGAAAATGAAACAAAGACCGCAACAATAACTTATTCAGTTCCTTCAAATTTTGATTTTCAATTTGGAAAAAAATATTCTACAACAATGACTTTAACAGGAGGTGTTTCTGGAGTTGTTACAAAAACAATTTCTTTTGCAGTTAATGA
>CAYVCF010000019.1:15042-15821 GCA_964450135.1 Candidatus Woesearchaeota archaeon | reverse complement strand
AAAGTCAGGAAACTTTTACCTCATTAAAATTCAGGAAAAATTTTAAGATGAAAAAATTAAAAAAATTTTCAATTAAAGGAATGCATTGCAATTCTTGCGCGCAACTTATTGAAAAAGAATTAAAAGAAAAAGTAAACCGCATTAAAGTAAGTTATGCAAATGAAAATGCAGAAATTGATTTTGACGACGACAAAATTTCTGAATCAGAAATAAAAAAGATAATTGAAAAGCAAGGATATAAAATTGAATTTGAAAAAAATAATGAAATTGAAAACCAAGAAACAAAAAAATCAGATAAAAATATGGGGGTAAGCAAAAATTCTAATTGGATTCTTTATTCTGTTCTTGTAATTTTTGGCATCTTAGTTTTTTATTCAGTAACAGGATTTAATTTTCCAAATCTGTCTAATATTAAAGTTCCTGAATTTGGAGATAACGCGGGTTTAATTTTATTATTCATGGCCGGAATATTAACTGGTTTTCATTGTATCGCAATGTGCGGAGGTTTTGTTGTTTCATACACTGCTAAGAATGCAATAAATGGTCACAAAAGTTTTATGCAACATTTAGTTTATGGTGGCTCAAAAGTTATTTCTTATACAATAATTGGGGGGATATTTGGTTTAATTGGGGGGTTGGTTAGTTTTAGTATTGGTCTAAGAGGATGGGTTGCAATCTTGGCAGGGTTATTTATGATATCTTATTCTTTAAGCATGTTTGGATTTAGGTTCTTTAGAAAATTTCAATTTAATCCAAAATTTTTGACAAGAGCTGCAACA
>CAYVCF010000019.1:0-15032 GCA_964450135.1 Candidatus Woesearchaeota archaeon | reverse complement strand
CAACAGAAGCAAGCAAATCCGCCAGAGGGCCATATAATGCTCCGTTCATAACTGGATTATTAAATGGATTGTTTATTGCATGCGGTCCACTTCAGGCAATGTATTTATATGCAGCTGGAACCGGAAACTTTTTTCAAGGAGCAACAAGTTTGGCGGCTTTTGGTCTTGGAACAATTCCAGTAATGTTTATATTTGGAAGTCTTGCAACAGCAATAAGCCATAAAACAACTGCAAAAATTTTAAAGTTTTCTGCAATAATTGTTTTGGTTTTGGGATTAATAATGTTAAACAGAGGACTGACATTAACCGGAAGCCCATATAATTTTGATTTGATCAAAGAAAAAATAATAGGAAATTCTCAAAATGCAGGCAGTTCAACTTTAATCGACGGTGCCCAAATAATAAAAATGGATGTATCAAGTTCAGGTTATAGTCCAAACTCATTTGTGCTAAAAAAAGGAGTCCCAGTAAAATGGGAAATAAATGTAAAACAGCTCACAGGATGCAATCGCGAATTAATATCTAATACATATAATCTCGACGTGGATTTAAAACAGGGTTTAAATAAAATAGAATTTACTCCAGATAAGGTCGGGACATTTTCATTTAGTTGTGGAATGGGAATGTTAAAAGGAAGTTTTATTGTCACAGAAAGCGGGACAGCAACCCAAGATCAAATCAAAACAGCGACGCCAAAATCTTCAGGAAGTTGCGGATGTGGTGGAGGTAGTGGGGGGACTTGCGGAGTAAAATGAAAATATATAAAATAAATTTGGAGGGAAAAAATGGCATATAGTTGTCCGATGTTTGGCGGAAGTTTTGGTTACTCTGGTTTTGGAATAGGCCTATCTTGGATATCTTATTTTTTATTTATCGCTTTAATTATTGCGGGAATTTACTGGCTAATTAAATCAGCGAATAAAGAAAAGTAAAAATTTAAAAAATAAAATGGCAGAAAGAGCTAAATGTGAAATTTGCAATAGGGAATTTAAAGATATAGCAGGACTCATGATGCATAATGCAACAAAACATCAGGAAAATGTAATCCCTTCAAAAGAAAAAAGTCAAGCAATATGGGTTTATTCTGGTTTGGTAATTTTCGCGATTATGGTTGTATTTGTTTTATATACTAAATATTCGGGAGGGATTTCTTTTTTAAATTCAAATGCAATTAATTCAAATACTGCGTCAGAAGATGTGCAAAAAATAATAATTGGAATGAAAAATTATAATTATTATCCAAATACAATTAAATTAAAATCAGGAATCCCTGTAGAAATTACTTTAGACAATAGTGTTGGGGGATGTTTTCGTTCTTTTAATATTCGGGAATTAGGGGTAAGCTATCGTTCTTCTGATCCTTCAGATAAAATAAAATTCACCCCAACTAAAAAAGGAAGTTTTGAATTTGCGTGCGGAATGAGGATGGCTTATGGAACTATTATTGTTAAATAAATTTAATTATAAAAAAATTTGTTTAATATTTGCGAGGAGAAAATGAAAAAAAATAAGAGAAGAAAACTAACAATATCTATTTTAGGAATAATCTTTGCAATTGCATTAATTTTATTTTTTAATTTTGGACTAACTCCGGATAATTCAAGTGAAACCCAGATTTATTCTTCTGGAAATTTTGTAAAATTAAAAGTAAACATCCCTTGCCCAGGGCATGCAGGATTAATAATTGCAGAATTAAAAGAAATTTCAGGAGTTCAATCTGTTAAATTTATTTCTCCAAATATATTTCAAGTAGATTATGATCCAAATCAAACAACAGAATCTCAAATCTTAAATTTAAAGATATTTAAAGAATACTCTGCAAAGATAATAAAATAGATGATAAGCAAATTAAAATTAAACATACAAGGAATGCATTGTGGAAGTTGCGCAAAAATGATTGAGATGGAATTGGAGGAAAAAGTAGATTCTATTTCAGGCAAAGCAGAAATTGATTTTGACGACGACAAAATTTCTGAATCAGAGATAAAAGATATTATTTTAAAAATGGGGTATAAAACTTAAGATGAAATTATTAAAAAGTTGGGGGACGTATTTAATAGTTATTTTAATTTTAATTTCAGTATTTTATGGTTATAAAAATATTACTGAAAAAGCAGTTCAATCAAGTCAGTATGATGAATTTGCAAAATATTTAACTGAACAAGAAGTCGTGATGTATGGAACAGAATGGTGTTCGCATTGCAAGGCGCAAAAAAAATTATTTGGAAATTCTTTTCAATATATTAATTATGTTGATTGCGATAAAAATTCAGAACAATGCAAGAATGCTGGAATTTCTGGTTATCCTACTTGGAAAATAAATAATCAAAATTATCCAGGAGTCCAAACTCTTGAAAGACTTGCTGAATTAAGCGGATACGATGGAGATTTATAAAAATGGATAAAAAATTAAAAATTTTTTTTGGAATATTTTTAATTGTATTTTTTGTTATGGTAATTGTAAATCAATATGGAACTTATCAGGGATTTATGAAAAAAGATTTTTCAAATTCAAAAAATTTTGTAAATAATTATATTTCAGAGAATTATTATTCAATTAATTATCCTGATCCTTCTGCAGATTCTTCTTCTCGTTGGGATGGTTTTATAAAAAAATATTGGAGATCAAGTAGAAAATGCCGACGATAAATAAATTAAAAGTTGTTGAAACAAATTCAATAGAGTTGAAAGGAGGTAAAATAAAATGAATAGAAAAATAATGGGAATAGTTATTGTCTTGGTTTTGTTAGCTGTTGGTTTTTTTGTATTTCAAAAAACAAACACTACTGGAAGTGCAATTAATGCGCCTGTTAAAGAGTTTACAATGGAATCTTTTTATGATAATACTGGAATTTGGTTTTCACTTAAAGAAATAAGCGTTAACAAAGGAGATCTTGTTAGGATAAAAGTAACCAACATTAAAGGCACTCATGATTTTACTCTTGATGAATATGGGATTAAAAAAATGACTCCCTTAAATAAAGAAGTAGTTATAGAATTTACAGCTGATAAGGTAGGAGAATTTATTTATTACTGCTCTGTTCCAGGACATAGGCAAAAAGGACAGTGGGGAACACTTAGAGTAACAGAATAATAAAACTAATGAAAACTAAAAGTAAAGCAAAGATAATTTATTTTATTTTGGGAATTTTTTTAGCGTTTGCTATTTTTTTTATTTTTTATACAGTATTTTTTAAAAACCCTGGTTATTCTTTTTTTTATAGCATAGGAAAATTTGCAGGTTTGCTTGGGTTTATTTTTTTATCTTTTCTTATTTTTTCAGGAGAGACAGCAAGATTTTTTGATAGGTTTTTTGGAATAAATAAAATAATTTTATTTCAGAGAAAATTTTCATTAATCACTGCGTTTTTTGTTCTAACTCATCCCTTCTTTTTTATAATCTCAGATAAAAACTTCATAAATTATTTTGTCCTTAATTTTGTTTCGCTTTCATTAGCTCTTGGAGTAATTTCTTTTTATATCTTCGTCATTGTTTTGCTCTCATCTATTTTATATAAAAAAATATCTTATAAAATATGGCAGTATATTCATATCTTTATTTACTTGCTGTTTTTCTTTAGCTTCTATCATGCAGTAAGATTAGGCTCTGATTCTAATTTTCTTGTAATCAAATTAATTTATTATCTTGCTTTTGTCTCAGTTATCGTCGGAATAATTTACAGAACAAATTATAAAATAAAAGAACGCTCAAATATTTTTTATGTTAAAGAAATAAAAAAAGAAACAGAAGATGCATTTACTTTGGTTGTTAATTCAAATAAACCCTTTTCGTTTAAAGCAGGTCAGTTCTGTTTTTTGAGATTGGATAAATCAAAAATTTATGCAAGGCACCCATTTACAATTTCAAGTTCTTCAAATAATAAAGAATTATGTTTTACTATGAAAGTTTATGGGGAATTTACAAGAGCAGTTTTAAAACTAAAAAAAGGAGAAAGAATATTTGTAGACGGACCTTTTGGAATATTCACTTTTGAAGACACAATTTCAGATTTAAAAAAGAAAGTTGTTTTTGTTGCAGGAGGAGTCGGAATAACTCCTTTCTTCAGTATGATTAATTCTAATAAAAAAGCAAAAGAAAAAAAGAATATAACCCTTTTTTATTGCTCAAAAAAAATTAAAAACATAATTTTCAAAAATAAACTTAATAGGATAAAAAATAAATGGTTTAAAAAAATATACATTGTTAGTCAGGACAAATGTTCTGGAAATGTAAAAGAAAGCGGACGCATAGATAAGAGGTTAATTCAAAAATATTTTTTGGATATAAAAAATTCTGTTTTTTATATTTGCGGACCAGAAAAAATGAAAGAATACCTTGTGAATGAATTAAAAAGAATGGGAGTAGAAAAATCAGAAATAATTACTGAAGATTTTTTCTGGTAAATCCCAACAAAAATTACTACCAGTATCTCCGAACAGGATTTTTTAAAATAATTTACCCCTAAAAAATTTCAAGAAAGAATATACCCCCCTCCGATTGCACGGAGAGTTATGTCTAAATTAAAAAAATATATTGAATTCATTTTTAAATCTTTTTCCAACAGCTTGAGAGTAGCAACAAACAAAATAATTTCTGCTCTTGTTGAATCCACGAGAACAATAAGTTATGTTGAAACATTCAGCAATAAGCAGACACATTACATAGAATTATTAAAAACACCTACGAGGAAATACTAAAAAAAGTATTTGAGTTTAATATAAAAAAGTTATAGCAAAAATTTAATTTTTTTAAGAACTTTGATTAAAATTTTAGAATTAACAAACCAGTTTAAAATGGTTTATTCGGAGATACTGCTTAAACCAAAAAATTTAATAACATTAAACAATTCTTTAAATTAACAAAGAGAAATAATATGGGGCAGGAAATCAAAAAGGAAACAGATTGGCTTGGAAGAGAAAAAGATGTTATCTATGAAGATGGCACAAAAGTTGGAGAGACAAGACACGAAACTACTTTCTGGGGGAATCCCATTGACAGAACATATGATCCTGATGGTAATCGTGTAAGTGAAACTAGACATGAAACAACCTTGTTTGGAACATCGAAAGAAGTTACTCGTGATAATGATGGGAACAAAGTCAGTGAAACAAGATATGAAGAAGGAATTTTTGGTGGAAAAAAAGGAATTATTTATGAAGATGGAAAGAAAATTGGGGAACTAAAAACAGAAAAAGGATTTTTTGGTGGAAGAAAGCAGGTTTTACATGAATCTGGTGAAAATGTTGATTTAACAAGAAGAGCTACTAGGGAAGAACGTAGAGAACAAACTAATCCCTTACAAGAAGAAAGTGAGCTTGAAAAGAGAGCACAAATCCCTGATACAAGATATCATGTGTATAATCATACTATCCCAGAAACAATAAAAAGAGCATTGTCAACAGGGTATAGGGGAGTTCATTTTGAACTAACTAAATATTTAGTTAGCTATAAATGTGATAAATGCGGGCATGAATGGGATTTAGTCCATAATAGTTATGGAGTAATTCCAGAATCTGAAAAATGCAGAATGGGATGTAGTGAAGGAGCCGATGGTTCTATTTTTGGATTCTTTAAGATAATTGCTTCATTATTTACAAAAAAACCTCCTTTTGGATATGGAAGATTAATTTCTCAAAAAGAACTTTGATTAAGAAATAATATCCTTTTTCTGCTCTGTCCGGAGTTCTAAAAATTAAAACCGAAAAATAGTTATTCTAGAGATACTTTGGTAGGATATGATTCAACAAATTATCCTACCAAAGTTTAATAACAAGTTAGAAGAACAACTAATTAATCTTTTCCATTCTTCAAATTTGCCGTTGCATTATCAAAAAACCCTGCGATTTTGTCTTGGGGTTTTTGAATTTAAAACACTTTTTCTCGAGGCTGAAACCCTTTTGAAAGATTTGTGCGAACAGAAATAAAATAAGATTTATAGGACTATAAAACTAATCTTAAAAATTCTTCCATTAAATATTCTTTTCAAAAATTTTAATTCTTCGTTAACCCCCTCATTCAATCTGCATTAAATATTTTTTTATCAGTGTATGTAAAATTTCCTTGTTCCATAATTCAACGGCACATTCTTTTGCTTGTTCTTCTGCTTGAACTGTAAAATGAGATGTTGTAATTAATATACTGTGCGTAGCTTTTACACTTTTTAGTTGCATAGCTCCCAAAATTCTTTGGATGTCTCTATTCCCGACAGGATTTCCCTCACGATATTTTTTACATTGTATTGCTATAGTTTTCCCTTGTTTTTTGGCAATAACGTCTATTCCAAAATCTCTTGTTTGTTTGGTCACCTTTGTCTCATAACCCATTGCAGTAAAAAGGTTGGCGATTAATCTCTCAAAATCAGAAGGAGAAATATTTTGAAAATTATTGTCTAGATCTATTTTTATTGCCTTTAATTTTGGAATCTCTTCATTTTTTATCCATTTTCCTTCAAATAGTTGCAATCCTTTTTTTATTTGTCCTTCTTCAAATATTCTTTTTTCTTCTTCAAATTTCTTCCTTATTTTGCCTTCTTTTTTTAGGAGTTGTAGTAGCAAATTCCGAGAAACTATCGCCCTTTCCTCAATCAATTTAGTTCCATTAAAATCCAACTTATATGTGTTTTCTATCGCACCTTCCCAAATTTCTCTTTCTCTTGGACAAAAAGAATTAATTAATTTCATGTGCATCCTACTTATAATTTCTCTCTTTTTTTGTTTGTCTAATTGATTAGATTCGATGGAAGTTCTTTTCTTAAATAGATCAAAAAGAATCATATTAAATCTCCCTCTCTTGAATTATTTCTCTTACACTATTTTCTTTAATCTTTGTTGTAAAACTTCTCTTTGAACCTTTATCAATAGTTTTTATAACTTTTAGGTTGGGTCGTATAGAAGAGATTATACCCCCTTTTTTCTTACTTAACCATTCTTCATTCTCTTCAAGCCAACCAGTATATACTTTTTCCATGATTTTTACCACAATTTTTACATTTGTATCCTGTTTCAAATTTTATAAAATATTTTTCTCCACATTTTTGACATTTGTCTGGCTCTTGGTTTATCATTAATTAATAAGTAAATCTATATTTATCAATTTTTCTAAAAATTTATGTAAAGAAAATCATCGTTCTTTTCTCCTTCCCCTCTCATACCAACATTTATATACTTCTAATATATTACTATTAGGTATGGGAAAAATAAAGAAATTGCTTAAAATTTGTACTTCTCAATCACAGCAAGTTGCGGAGTATTGCACAAATTTTTTGCTACGCAAATCCGCAATTTCTATCTTTTCAATTTGGCATCGTGGCAAGCTAGGGGGGATTAACCCAAATTGAAAATAAAACTCGACGGATATTCTTGCGAAAGGTGCGAACATAAATGGGTTTCTAGAAATAATTGCGAACCATGTGTTTGTCCAAAATGCAAAAGTCCTTACTGGAACAAACCAAGAAAATTAAAAAGGAAAAATAAAAAATGAAAAACAATGATCTTGTATTTGTAAATCAATTAGTCACGAGTTTGGAAGAAGCGCAAGTTAAACTTGAAGAGGCCTATGCAAAAAAAGATTACGAATCGTTTGAAAAAATAAAAAGTTTTATGAAAGAAATTCAGAAAAAAATTCAGGAGAAAACAGATGGAAAATAATTCTTCAATAAATGAATTAAGAGAAAAAATTTCAAAATCAAGAAAAATCCTTTTAGAAATTGATCGACTGAATTACAATTTAGATATTATCGGAACACTTGAAGAAAAAAAAATAATTTTTTCTCAAATAAATGAATTAAGGAGCTCCTTGAAAAAAAATAATCAAGAACTTGCAGAATTGTTAAATGGGGTTTCTTTTCCAAAAATACTTCCTAAAAAATACGAACCAGAAAAAGAAAAAGCAATCTCCCCTCGAGAAAATGTCGCGCAAGAAAAAAATGTCAGAGAAAAAATTCTTCCATCAATTCCAAAAGAAGAATTAAAAAAATTTGAAATCTCAGAAATAGAAAAAGAAACACTCAAACGATTGAATAAAAAAAGAAAAATTATTTTTGAAAAACCAGAAAAAAAATCTTCTTCTTATATAAAAATTTCAAACAGATTTTTTTCTGACGCTTCTATGAAACTTGAAAAATCAGAAATGTTCAGACAATTAAAAAGGGACTTAATAAAATCAAATTTAGGAATTCTTCCAGTAAGTTATATTTCGGTCTTGCTTTTTACCGTAGGTATTTCTTTTTTTGTTTCTATTTTTGTAACTTTGTTTTTCACATTTTTTAATTTTGGATTTAGCATTCCTTTAATAACTTTAGTTGAAAATGTTTCAGGAAGGATTTTGAAAACAATTTGGTTGCTCGTCGCTATTCCTGTTTTAACTTTTGTAGTAATGTATTTTTATCCGTCTGTAGAAAAAGATTCTGCTGAAAGAAAAATCAATCAAGAACTTCCTTTTGTTGCAATCCACATGGCTGCAATAGCAGGAGCAATGGTAGAGCCGAGCAGAATTTTTTCAATTATAATCTCAACAAATGATTATCCAAACGTGCAAAAAGAATTTGTAAAAGTAATAAATGAAATAAATATTTATGGATATGATTTGGTCAGTGTTTTAAGAAATGTTGCATTTAATAATTCGAGCTCAAAACTTGCGGAATTATTAAATGGAATGGCGACGACAATTACTTCTGGCGGAGATCTTGCAGAATTTTTTGAAAAGCGTGCAGAAAGTTTATTATTTGATCACAGGTTAGAAAGAGAAAAATATACAAAGTCCGCAGAGACATTTATTGATATTTATATCAGTGTCGTCATCGCAGCGCCGATGATAATTATGCTTTTGATTATGATGATGAAAATCAGCGGAATGGGAATTGGTTTTAGCGCAGGAACAATAACTTTCTTAATGATCCTCGCAGTTTGTATAATAAACATTTTATTTATCGCGTTCATGAGTTTGAAACAACCCTCAGGATGAAAAATGATTAACCGAAAAAAAGAGATAAAAAATAAAAAATGAAAATCACAAAAATACATTGGGGCGCATTAGGACTTGCATTATTAATAATAATTATTTCTTTATTTTTTATTGGAAGCAACAAGTTTATGTTTTTGTTGGGAATTGGAATTGTCGTCGGTGTTATCCCGTTTATTATCTCGTTTGTTTATGAATCAAAAATTGAAGCAGAAAAAGAAGAAATGTTTTTGGAATTCGCGAGAAGTTTGGTAGAAAGTGTCAAGACAGGGACTCCAATAAGCAGAAGCATTGTTAATGCAAAAAACAAACCCTTCGGAGTTTTGAGTCCGCACATACAAAAACTTGCAGGGCAAATTTCAATCGGAATTCCATTAAAAAATGCTCTGGAAACTTTTTCAAAAGATGTTCACAATCCAACAATTTCAAGAGCGCTCGCGCTTATTGGACAGGCAGAAAAAGCAGGCGGAGACATCGGAGAAATTTTAAAAGCAGTTACAGAAGCAGTAAATGTTTCTGACAAATTAAAAAAAGAAAGAAAAGCAGCAACCTCAACTCTTGTGACTCAAGGATATATAATATTTTTTGTTTTTATAATAATTATTTTAGTAATGCAATTTAAAATTTTACCAATGGTAAATAATATTGCTGGCGTCGGAGAAATAGGAAATATTGAATTTCAAGGACAAGCAGGAAATTCGCAAGATGTTTCAGATTCTTTTTTATATCTTTTAATTGTTCAAGGATTTTTCAGCGGGCTTGTGATTGGAAAACTTTCAGACGGAAATATTAAAGCTGGAATAAAACATTCTGCGACGCTGATGATAATGTCTTTCCTAATTTCAACAGGGGCGAGGTTTTTTATTGGGTGAGAAGAAACCTAAGATTTTCTCAACTCAAGCCCACGTTCTTTTTGGATTACTCGCGTAAACTTTCGCACACATCTTTCCCTCTCTGTTCCAGTGTGCGATATCTTTCAAATGCCTCTGGTTGATATCGCGAAAATTAATTAAGCAAAGTTACTTGCAAAAAATATTTTATAAATAAAATAGTGACGAGAACATAAAAATCTAATCGCTCCGAGTTAAAATCGGTTCTCGCATTAAGAATTTCCCCATATTTTTTCGTCAGCGTGAGCAAAGAAAAAATCTAATTAATCTGCGACGAAGTCGCACAAATTTTATAACAAAAAATTTTCAATCTCCAAAACATTAATAAGTCCTTTTTTCTTTTTTAAATTATGAAGGGAAAAAGGGGCTGGATAAGAATTGTTGAGGCATTTACTGCTCTAATTTTGATTATGATTGTTTTTTTAATTTTTATAAATAAAGGAATTGTAAAGGGCGACTCTTCAAAAGATGTTTACGAAATTCAAATAAGAATTGAAAGAGAAATTCAGATAAATGAGAATCTGAGAAATTTAATTATAAACATTCCTTTTCAACAACTTCCATTAAGATGGGAGAATTTTCCAGACGAAGTTAAACAAAAAATAATTCAAGAAACTCCGTCTGAAATTATATGCGAAGCGCGAATTTGCGAGATGAATAAAGTTTGCGTTTTAGAAAATTATCCAAATAAAGAGGTCTATGTTGAGAATGTTGCAATAACTGCGAATCAGACAAATTATTCTCCAAAACAATTAAAACTTTTTTGCTGGAGAAAGTAATCTTTTAATACTTATTTAGGTTGATTAAATTATGAAATTTAAATTTTTATACTCGGAACCCGAATTTTTCGAGAGGAAAAATAACCTAAAATGAAAAAGTCAGAAAACTTTTACCTCATTAAATTTCAGGAAAAATTTGAAGATACAGAAAACAGGAAATTTTCTGTCTGCTCGTTTTCAGGAGAAAACTTCGCATGAAAAAATTCAAATTCCTCGAACATACTGCAGACGTGAAATTTCAGGCATTCGGAAAGACACAAGCGCAATTATTTAGAAATTCTTTTTTGGCAATGAAAAAAATTATTTTAGGAAGAACAGGAATTGAAGGAAGAATAAAAAAAGAAATAAAAATTTTAGGAATGGACTTGAACAATCTTCTTTATAATTTTCTTGAAGAGTTTTTGTATTTTCTTGAAGTAGAAGATTTAGTCGTGAGCAAAGTTGAAAAAATAAAAATAGATAAACAAAATTTCAAACTAACTGCAGTTGTCGTCGGAGATAATGCAAAAAATTATAAAATAACAAAGCACATAAAAGCAATTACTTACAGCCAAATGTTTATCAAGAAAATAAATTCACAATGGGTTTGTCAAGTTGTGATGGATGTTTAAGGAATAGAGATACAAAAAAATTTTTATTTTCCTAAAATTAATTTTCCGTCAATTAATCCGACAACTGCCTTAACTTTTATCTTTGCTCCAACATCTAAATCCGGGTCAAGCCCTGCAACCTTAACAAATTCTTTATTTTCAAATTTATAAATCTCTGCATTACGACTTATAAATATACAACTTGTCTCGTCATAAATAATTGTGTCGCTTCTTAAATAGGCCTTTGTTTTATTTAAATCGCAATTTGGAGGAGAATTCCAGCCATTAAATTTAGCTTCAATAATAACCTCTTTTCCAGCATATAGTTCTGGATTGGAAAGTATATCTTTTATTTTTGTGATTTTCAAATTTTGTTTCATGATTAAACCTCCGATGATTATTAATAGAACAAAGATAATAAATATAAAATATCTTTGCTTCATATTTAAAATTAGTTTGTTTATTATTTAAATTTTCTCATCGCAAAACTCTTAAACTCTTTATCACTAAAATAATTATGGATTTGAAAAAAATTTCCGACTTTGAATGGGAAATTCCGCGAGAAAAAGAAATGAAAGTTCCTGGAAAAATTTTTGCTTCAGAAAATTTGCTCAAAGATATACAAAAAGATATAACCCTTGAACAAATAAAAAATGTTGCAAAACTTCCTGGAATAATTAATTCAAGCATTGCAATGCCCGACGCGCATCAGGGCTATGGTTTTCCAATTGGCGGTGTCGCGGGTTTTGACGTCGACAAAGGAGTAATTTCTCCAGGCGGAGTTGGCTATGATATAAATTGTTCGGTTCGTTTATTAAAAACAAATTTAAAAATTAAAGATATTGAAAAATTCAAAAAACAAATTATAGAAAAACTTTTCAAATCAGTTCCATCTGGCGTCGGAGAAAAAGGAAAAATAAAATTAAGCAAAGAAGAATTAGACGATGTCTTGAAAAACGGCGCGCAATGGGCAGTAAAAAATGGTTATGGTTTTGAAAGCGACTGGAAGCACACAGAAGAAAATGGAAAAATGGAAAACGCAAATCCAAACGACGTCGGGCAAAGAGCAAAGGCAAGAGGCATCCCTCAACTTGGAAGTTTAGGGGCAGGAAATCATTTTTTAGAAATTCAGTTTGTTGATGAAATCTTCGAAGACAAAATCGCAAAAAAATTTGGACTGGAAAAAAATCAAATCACAATAATGATTCATTGCGGTTCTCGAGGATTGGGTCATCAAGTTGCAAGCGATTACATAAAATTAATGGAACAAGAATATGGGTTTCCCGAATATGACAGAGAATTAATTAACGCCCCAATAAAATCTGAATTAGGAAAAAAATATTTTTCAGCAATGTCATGCGCGGCAAATTTCGCGTTCGCAAATAAACAAATGATAACACATTGGGTGAGAAAAACTATGAAAGAGATTTTCAAAAATTTTAATGCAGAAGTAGTCTATGATGTTTGTCATAATATTGCAAAGTTTGAAAAACATTTTATCGACGGAAAAGAAAAAGAAATTCTTGTAATGCGAAAAGGCGCGACTCGTTCTTTTGGCGCAGGAAGAAAAGAAATTCCAGAAGATTACAGAAATATTGGACAACCAGTAATAATTCCCGGTTCAATGGGAACTTCGTCATATTTATTAATTGGAACAAAAAAAGCAGAAAAAATTTCTTTTGGCTCAACAGCGCACGGAGCAGGAAGAAGAGAAAGCAGAAGTAATGCCTTAAAAAATTTAAAAGGAGAAAAAATAAAAAAAGAATTAAATGAAAAAGGAATTGAAGTTGTTTCTGGCTCAATAAAAAATTTAGCAGAAGAAGCTCCACAAGTTTACAAAAATGTCGACGAGGTTATAGAGGTCTCTGACAAAGTTGGTCTGACAAAAAAAATTGCAAGATTAAAACCTTTGGCAGTTATGAAAGGTTAAGGAGAACCAATGTTCTCCTTACAATAACCTCTCCTTTTTCTGTTCCAGTGTGCGATATCTTTCAAATGCCTCCGGGGGATATCGCGAAAATCTATAATTTTTATCTTCGAGAAAACTATTTTTTGAAATTGTTTTTTATTTTCCTTTTTTAGGCGCGGTTCCTTTATCTCTTTCAACAACCCTATCAACACGATCTGGTCTTCCCCAAACCCAACCTTCATCTGGATTAAGCGCCTTCTGCGTCTTTCTAATTCTTCGGGAGTATAATAAGGAGGTACAATATATTTTCCAGAATACCCAATAAAATCTTCAAAAGGTGTATCATCTATGCTCATAAGTTAGAAATAATTTTCTTATTTAAAAATATTTAGGCGATAAAGAATCTTAATTATCAACGAAAGAATAAATATAAAAAAATTTAAAAAAAGAAAAAACTCAGAAGAAAAATCTTCTGAGAAATTAATTGAACATGTCGATTCCTAAATCAGACATTCGTCTTTGCGATTCTACCATTTGGTGTCTGTCATCTGGACGTCCCAAAACATACGGGCTTTTTACTCCAGTCATAATTGTTATCACACGAACTTTTCCAACAAAATCTTTGCTGATTCTTGCGCCGATAATTACATTAGAATCCGCGCTTAAATTTTCTGAAACAGTTCTGCCAATTAAATCAAATTCTTCTAATTTTAAATCTGGACCACAAGTTACATGAATCAAAGCTCCAGTAGCTCCTTGATAATCCACGTCAAGTAGAGGATGTGTCAGGGCTTGTGAAACAGCTTCATTAACCATATCAGATTTAGAATCACTTTCTCCGATTCCGATAACAGCGACGCCGCCATTTTTCATTATAGATGAAACATCTGCGTAATCCAAATTAATTAAACTTGGAAGAGTAATTGTCTCAACAATACCTTTAATCATAGTACTGACTAACTCATTAGCGACGGCAAAGGCCTGTTCAAGTGGAAGTTGTCCCGCAATATCAACAAGTCGATTGTTGTCAAGAACAATGCAAGTATCAGTGATATCTCGCAATTCTTGCAAACCAAATTCAGCTTTGTCAATTCTTGCTTTTTCAGATTCAAAAGGCATGGTAACAACACCAATAACTACTGCTCCTGTTTCTTTAGCAATTTGAGCTGCAACTGGCGCTGCGCCTGTTCCAGTTCCACCACCTTCTCCAGCAAGGACAAACACCATATCTGCATTTCCAACAGCTTTTTTAAGTTCAACTAATGCTTCTTTAGCAGCTTCTCTTCCTTTTGTAGGTTTTCCACCTGCACCAAGTCCTCTAGTTAACTCTTTACCAATAAGAATTTTCTCGTCGGCTTTAGTTACACTAAGATGAAGAGCATCTGTATTTGCTGCATAAATAGTAGCACCGCTAATACCTTTGTTAAAAAGCCAGGTAACCATATTAGAACCGCATCCTCCGCATCCAATAACTTTAATGTTTGCTTTTCCTGCTCTTAATTCATCAAAATTAATGCTGTGCGTAGAAGCGTTTTGTATTGCCTCTTTTGCAAAATCTAATGCCATCTTTTGTTTTTTTGACCTCCTTATAATTATTTCTTTTCTCTGCTAAGCAGAGTTATCATTATAATTAGTATGCTTCTCTTTATAAAAATTTCGGATATTTGAAGAATATATTATTTAGGAAATTTTTTAAATTTTTTCAGGGTTTTGAGTTTAAATTTACTCCCGACCCCGATTTCTAAATTTATAAATTGCCTTCGGAATTAGTTGAAATCAAAGTCGCTCGGTCGAACCTTCTCGGTTCTCATTCCGAGATTTTAAATTTAGTATTGCTAAAGCAATACTATATAGCCCCACTCGGATTCGAACCGAGGTCACGAGGTTCAGAACCTCGTATACTTG
>CAYVCF010000018.1:0-16359 GCA_964450135.1 Candidatus Woesearchaeota archaeon | reverse complement strand
TGATATTTGTATTGTAAGGAAGACAGTTTAGTGCGGAATTGACCTAATCACCTAAAATTATTATTGTTGCTAAAAACAATTTTGTTAAAATCTTCTTTTGTTTCCTCTAAAATTATTTCTTGAAAAATTATTTCCTCCTCTTTTATTTCCAAAATTATTTCTTGGTTTATTGCTATTTTCTCGTTGAGAATTTCCAAATCTGTTTCCTTGCGATCTTCCAAAATTATTTCCTTGTCTGAAATTTCTTGGTTTGTTGTCTCT
Organism: Candidatus Woesearchaeota archaeon; assembly: GCA_964450135.1. Lineage (GTDB taxonomy): Archaea > Nanobdellota > Nanobdellia > Pacearchaeales > GW2011-AR1 > CAYVCF01. The sequence goes on along the minus strand of CAYVCF010000018.1, from coordinate 16,098 downwards.
TCGCGAAAAATTATTTCTTTCGCGACTTTTTCCAAAATTTCTTTTTGGTTTTTCCATTTCCCATTTTTTTCCAAAATTTCTTTTTCTGCTATCATAGGTTTTTATCTGAACAAATTCTATTTCAGGGGTTTCTTTTTTTTCTATTTTTAATTTTTCATCTCTTAAAATATTTGAAAAGTTTTCATAATCCCTGTTGCACAAAATACTTATTGCCTTGCCTTTTTCTCCTGCTCTTGCGGTTCTTCCGATTCTGTGAATGTAATCGTCGCTGGTTTTCGGCAAATCATAATTATAAACATGACTGACTTCTTTAATATCAAGCCCTCGCGCAGCAACATCAGTGCAAACTAAAACTCGAATATTTTTTTCATGAAACTCTTTTAAGATTCTTAATCTTTTATTTTGAACAAGTCCGCCGTGAATTGCTTGCGCGTGAATTCCAGAAAGATTTAGATTTTCTGTGATAATATCTGCGTTTCTCCGAGTGCTACAAAAAACCATGACTAATTCTGAATCTTCTTTTTTTAATAAATGAGCAAGCAAAGAAAATTTCATTTTCCCGTCGATATCATAATAAATTTGTTCCAGTTTTGAGTCATCAACATAGGCCTCTACTGAAATTTCCAACGGATTTTTTGTGTATTTTTTTGCAAGATGATCTATTTCTGAAGAAATTGTCGCAGAGAAAAGCATTGTCTGTCTTTTTTGAGGACACCGACTAATTATTTTTTCAACATCTCTGTGAAAACCCATATCAAACATTCTGTCAACTTCGTCCAAAACTAAAAATTTTACTTCATTTAATTTTAAAGTCCCTCTTTGTAGATGATCTAAAATTCTTCCAGGGGTTCCAACGAGAATATCTGTTTTGAAAATATTTCTTATTTGCGCGTTTATATCTGCCCCGCCATAAACCGCGAGCACATTCAAATTTTTATTTTTTGAAAATATTTTTATTGACTTTGCGACTTGTTCTGCGAGTTCTCTTGTCGGAGTTAGAATCAACGCTTGCACATGTTTGTTTGGTTTTAAATATTGAATTATCGACGACGAAAACGCTAAAGTTTTACCACTTCCGGTTGCAGAACCCCCGATAATATCTCTTCCAGCTAACACTATGGGGATTGCGCCTTCCTGAATTTCCGAAGGTTTTTCAAAACCCAACTCGTTCAATATATCGAGTATTTCTCTATCTAATCCTAATTCTGCAAAGGTTTTCATTTCATTAATTACTTCAAGAATTAATTCTTGAATCAAGCCCTTTAAGCTTGCTCAAGGACTTTCCATGTAATATTATTTTAGATGAAAGTGAGTTTATAAATTATCGCACTGAAAAAATTTGCGATAATTTATTTCAGAATTTAATATATTTTTTTATTAAATTCCCGCAAGAAATCCGTCTGTTTTAACGGACGGATGAATTGTGTCGCTGAACAATAAATATTTATTTCTAAAATTCTTTGTAAAAATAGAGCCGAGATACTCTGCTCTTGAAGGTCAGCAATAATTGTAACTTTCTAAAACTAAATAAACTTTTCGGAGAAAAAATGACACAACTACAACTTAGCGAGAGCTACGAAAATAAATACCAACACTACGACGAACACAGCGTCGGCACGATAATGTTGCATCTTGAATGGGGCACAAAATATAGATACAAAATGTTTGGAAAAGAAGAATATAGGAATTTAATTTCTGCTTGCATACGACAATCAGCGTCGTCAAATAAAATCAAGATAATTGAATTGAATGTTCAACCCGAACACGTTCATTGCATTGTTCTCGTGAATTTTTCTTTTTCGGGTTCAAAAGTTCTGCGAATTTTGAAATGAATTTCTGCAAAACTTTTTTTTGAATTTCACAAACAAGCAAGATTAAGATATCCTCGATGACGTTTGTGGGGTCGCGGAAAATTTGCGTCGTCAGTTGGATTTATTCAATTTGATGTTGTTCAGAATTACATCAAGACTCAAAACGAACATCACGGAAACTGCGGACTTTAGTCCGCAGAGGATGTCACATTAATTATTTTTTCCTTCAACAAATTTAATTTTTATGCATTTGAATTATTTATCTGTTCAGAATTTTCTAAATTTTTTACAATTTGCGTGTGCATATTTTTTATAATTAATTCTTGAAGTTCTTCTTTAAATTCTCCATGGCAGTTTTGCAAATCTGATTCGGGGTTTTTTATTTCTCCAAGTTTGACAAAACAATTCATAAATTTTCCTTCAAGATTTTTATTTTCAATACCCCCTTCCTTGACTTGTAAATTTGTTATTTTAATTTCGCAAATTCTGTCGCTGTTTCCAACAATTTGATATTTCATTGTGCTTATTTCTGAATCCAAAATATAAATTGCTCTTGAACATTTTTCTTCGTGTGCCTTAAAACATTCTAAACTTTTGCAGCCATAAGAAAAAATCCAGTTAAAATAAATTACTCCTATGATTGTAAAAAAAATCAAAACGCAAATTACAATTGCGATAAAATTTTTCACACCATTTTTCATAAAAAGATAATTCTCTGAAGATATTTAAATCTTTAGTCATAATTGAAATCCTCGTCGGTAATTGGGAAGTCCACAGAATTTTGCATCCTGAAATTTGTTTCAAAAAATATTTAAAATTAGTTGAAGAAAAATTTTCTAATCGAGAAGTGGGTTAATTTTTATTTATTTTATTTTTTGAATAAATTTAGCGCGAGCTAAAATATTTTTGTGATTTTTAATTTACAAATTTAATTTTTAAAAAAGTTATAACAAAAATTTAATTTTTTCAAGAACCTTGATTGAAATTTTATAATTAACAAAACCAGTTTAAACTGGTTTGTTCGGAAATACTGATTTTACACAAATATTTATAAGCCAAAAAAATATTTATAGATAATAAAATGTTAGAACTTATTTTTAATCCAAAAAATCGTGAAAGAGGTTCGTGGAAAATGTTTTTTGTCGGACTGCTTTACGCATCGCTGTCTTTACTTTTAGTTCACTGGTTTTTTAGTTCAGACCCAACTCTCGCAGGCGCATCAGGAATGATTGTCATAACTTTTTGTATAATGTTTTCTCTTCCATATATGTATTATTTAATTAAACAAGAAGAATCCATTGACGAGCAGACAGAAGGATTTTTTCATGTTTGGCGAAGACACAAAGACGCAATTTTCGCATTTATGTGGCTTTTTTTAGGATTTCTCGTCGCGTTTTCATTTTGGAATCTTGTTCTTCAAAATCCAAACCTATTAAATTTTCAAGTGCAAACTTATTGCAGAATTAATGATCCTACAAATATAAAAGATTGCATTGAAAAATATTCTGTTACAGGAAAAGCAGTAATCAATACTCAGTCAACTGCAAATGTTTCTCGGTTTTTGTCAATTTTAGAAAATAATGTTTATGTTATGATTTTTACTTTAATTTTTTCTTTAATTTTCGGTGCTGGTGCGATTTTTGTTTTGGCTTGGAACGCAAGCGTAATTGCAGCGGCTATTGGAATTTTTGCGCAAAATAAAATTGCGGGAATTCCCCTTGGATTAGCGCGATACATGATTCACGGGCTTCCAGAAATCGCGGCGTATTTTATGACTGCGTTAGCAGGCGGAATGTTTGGCGTGGGATTTTTAAGACATGGAATAAAAGACATAAGATTTGTTCGGGTTTTAGAAAACGCAGTGCTGTTATTATTTTTAGCAATTTTAATTTTAATTTTTGCGGCAGTTATTGAAGTTTATGTAACGCCGATTATATTTTGAGAAGAATTTGTTTATACTAATAGTTATTGAAAGAAAAAACCTAATACTTTTTGAGAGATGCTATAATTTCCTGATTAAACTTAAAACTAAAATAACTAAAGACCCTAATTACTAAAAAAACGGGAATAATTAGAAAAACATTAAATTTATTTGCAATATCTTATTTAAAAAATATTGTTTTTAAATCTTTCTCAAATGTTGCTCTGTTGAAAAATTCTTCGGGAAAAATAAGTTCTCATAATTCGACTTAACCCCCTAACAAATATTTTTTATCACAAAAATCCTTATTAACCCGTTTGAATTATTTTTTTTATGACAGACGAGAAAAATTTGAAAGTTGAAAAAATTTCAGCAGGAAGTTATGACTTGAATACTTGGCTTCACGGGGGTTATGAAAAAGATATTATCACAATGATTGCAGGTCCGCCAGGTTCTGGAAAAACAAATTTTGTAATTCTCGCTGCGTGCAGTCAGGCAAAAAAAGGAAACAAAGTTATTTTCATTGACACTGAAGGAGGATTTAGCATTGAAAGAGTTAAACAAATTGTTGGGAAAGAAAATACTCCAGAATTTTTAGACAATCTTCTTTTGCTTCAACCGACAAGTTTTGAAGAGCAAAAAAAATCTTTTGAAAATCTTTTGAAGACCCTGAAAAAAAATCACGTTAGTTTGATTGTTATCGACGGAATTGCAATGCTTTATCGTCTTGAATTAGGAGACGCGCGTTCAGAAAATTCTAATTCAAAAAAAAATTTAAAAGACGAAAAAATTCAAAAAGTAAATCGCGAAGTTGCAAAACAAATGAGATGCTTGGCAGAAATTTCAAGAAAACAAAACATTCCGATTCTTATTACAAATCAGGTCTACGGGAAATTTGTCGACGGAGAAAATTGGAAATCTGGATTTGAAAAAGAAATGAATATTGTCGGGGGGGACTTATTCAAATACTGGAGCAAGTGCATAATTGAATTAAAAAAAGATGAAGGCAAAAGAAAAGCAGTTCTTCTCAAGCACAGAAGCTTGGCTGAAAAAGAATTGAAATTTTTAATAAAAGACGCAGGAATTTTTAAGGATAGTTGGATTTAATTCTTAAAAATCATCTTCTTTCTTATCCTCAAATTCAAAATCTTCTTCAGAATTTTCTTGTTCCCTTAAATCAGAAATCCTCAATGTCCTTGAAGTTATTGGATCAAAAGTAAATTTTTCGCTAAACCCCTGTTTTTGTATAATCTCTTCTTCATTTATTAAACGTATTCCTAAAAATATTTCTAACTTTTTTATAATACTTTCAGAATTTGCAGGAACATTTCCACTTTCAAGAATCTTGATTATTTTTTCTGGTTCAGAAATTTCTTTTGCAAGTTGTTCTTGAGTTAATTTTTTTGCCCTTCTCGCTCTCATAATATTCCAATGAAAATTATAAATCAAATCTTTCCTGTCATGCCCGCTTGTCAGCGGGGTCTCTGAAATTTTCTGCCCGATTATTTTTTTTAAATTTTCTTCTTGTCTTTTCAGTTCTTCGCTTTTTTCAATTTTCTGAACAGGATTTATTCCAGACATGCTCACAAGCCGATTATAGACAGAGGTCTTTCTTATCGGAGTTGGTTTTAATTTTTTTCTAAGTTCAAAAGAATTTGCTTCTGCGATTGCTTTATCTCTTTTTTCCTGTTCATTGATTTTTTTTATTAAAGGAAGATTTTCTTCAAACGAACATCTTCTGCAAAGTTTTATGATTCCCTCGTCAGAGATAGCGTCGTAAAGCATTGATTTTTCGTCCGAAATTCCGCATTTAAAACAATTATTCATAAAAAAATTAGATTAGAACTCTTTTTTAATATTATTGTGATGAAATGAATATTAATTTAGATATGTTTCAATCTCTTGAGCAGACATAATTTTTTTTAAAATAGTTTTGTCGTCGATAATAACCGCCGGATATTTGCTGATTTCAAATCTTGAAATATAAGATTGCAACGAGGTTATTTCAGTATCAATTGCGATTGGAATTAAAATTATTTCTGAACCTTTTTTATTTTTTAAATCAATTAAAATCTTGCTCCATACATTTTGCGTTGCTTTTTTTGCAAGGTCATTTTGATTGTATTCATAAAGATAGACAACTGAATGAAAATTTTTGCATCTACTTCGAATTTTTGCAAGATTAATCCAAAGCAGAGTTCTCATTAAGTCATATCTTTGATGAACGATTTTTTGCTCAGTGTCAATTTTGTTCGCGTCCGAATATTTTTCCATTAAATATGCTTCTTCAAAAATTCTGTCAGCAAAATTTAAATTAAATTCAACCACCTGAGAACAATCTGAAGAATTTATTTCAATTAGATCATTAAGAGCAAATAAATCCATTAAAGAAATTTCCGAAGCAGAATAATACTCATTTATCTCGTCGATTCTTCCTGATTCAAATAAAAATCCAATTAAAAAACCAAAAAGAAAAATTACAATCGTCATCAAAAACGCTTCCCAAAAAACATTTTTGTTGCCCTTTAACATTCTCTCACCAACTTTTATATCCTCTTAAATATTTATATATTGAATTAATTAGTATCAATGGATAAAGAAGCAAGTAAATAAACGTATAATTAAAAATTAAAAATATCCCCTGTTTTTTGAAATGTTTTTCTTTTGAATAAGCCAGCGCAATTAAAGTAAAAAATAAACCCATCAGCAAAGTGGTTATTCCAAAAAATAAAAGTGCATTCGGAGAAAAATTTATTTCTCTCAAAGTCAAAATAGCAACATTCACTTTTGTTGAATAAGAAATAGATAAAATTCTTAAAATAGCAATTCTAAAAATTCTGTAAATTAAGACGAGAATTCCAAAAATAGCAAGCATCCAAGAGAAAGAAAAAAACGGGAGAATAAACGATCCAAGCATCCCGCATTTAAACCATTTATTTTTATATTTTTTTATTGTCTGCAATCCTCCGACATTCCATCTAATTCTTTGTTTGAACCATGCTTTGAAATTTGAGGGAGCAATTGTATAAATCAGCGACGACAAAGACATATGAACGAGATATCCCTTTGAGACAATGTGCCAAGTTATTTCAATATCTTCTGTTAAATTCTTGTCATCAAATCCATGGACTTCATCAAAAATTTTTTTTGGATAAATGCTCAGCGGACCATTTGTTACATAAATTCCGTCGATAAAACCCAAAAGTTTTCTTGTAAATGCAATAACTTTATATTCTATTGATTGGAGTTGTCCAATAAATGTTTCTCTGTTTCTTACCAAAACCCTTGAAGTAACTGCGCCAACTTTTTTGTCATTAAAAAAACCAACCATATTTGAAATCGCATCTTTTTCTGGAAACGAATCTCCGTCGCTAAATCCAATTAATTCAGTGTTTACAAACTTTGCTCCAAAATTTTTTGCCCCTGCAGCACAACCAGTATTTTTTGGGGTCTGACACGCAAAAACCCGCGGATTTTTTCCCGCGATTTTTTTTATTATTTCATAGGAATTATCTTTTGAACAATCGTCGACGACAATTATCTTTTTTAAATTTTTATAATCAGAATTTAAGAGTCGTTGAATTGTTTCTCCGATTGAATCTCCTTCGTTATAACACGGGATAACAATGCTTAGAGAAGAATCTTTTTTTGGTTTTTGAATTTCAAACATTTGTTTTCTGTTTTGCAAATAAATTAAAAGAAAGAGCGTTAGAAAATAAATTGAAGAAAATGAATAAAATAAATAAGTTCCGGTTAATAATTCCATAATTATTTAGAGAAAATTTGATTTAAAAGAATTATGGAGATGAAATTGTAAATGATTTTAGATTTAAAAAAGATAACTCGCCAAAATTTTTTAATAGAAAACAATAAATACGAGAACCAAGAGTAAAAATTCTTTTTCTCTTAATAATTTCTTCTGCGGAAAAATCTAATGGAGTTGATTTTGGAGCAAATAAGATTTTTGCGACTTTGTCGCGCATTTTCTGAACTATTTTTGCAAACTTCTCTCTAACCTCTGCGTATATTTTTTATAGAAAATTATTCTTCTCTTGTATGACAATCTCATAAATTTACTCATAGCCAAATAAAATTCAAAATTTTTATTTCTTAATTGTTCAGGGATTAAGCTCATTCTAGAAAGATGATGTTCAACTCTATTGACAATGGAACGATATCTTTCATTCTCATCATATTCTTCTTCATCTCTTTCTAAATCTTCTCCAATAGGATAATCTTTTTCTTCAAGTCTTGCAAGATAATTTTTTAATGTCCAATAATTTGCTTCAGCTTCTTCAATAAGACAATCTAAAATTTCTTTGTCGTCGCCAAAATCTCTTCTTAATTCTTCAACAACTCTCTCTCTCTCTCTCTCTTTCTAAGAATTTCAATTGTTTTGAATAATCTCTTGTCATTTTTTATCAAGAAAATATTTGTTTTTAAATTTTGCTTAGTTTGGATTTTTATAAATAATATTTTATTTTTAATTTAATCTTCAAAAAATGAATTATTCAAACTTCTCTGCAAGAAAGTTGAATGATAAATTTTATGCATATTTACTAAAAAAACCTTCTATAAAAATAAATTTTGAATTTCGTTGAATAATTTATTTATGCGATATGGAAGGAGGTATAAAGATATATCGCACACCGGAACAGAAAAGAGAAAACTCTACAAGAAACCGCTTAGGTTTCTTTTCATTACCATTTAATATTTTCAAATTCTTTTTCAGCTTTTTCCAAATCTTTTGTTATTGCTGAAACCGCATCTTGAATTGCTTTTTTTGCTGTCTTGCCTTTTGTCTTAACAGCGAGAATTGGATTTTTCGTCGGGTGTTCTCTTTTCCACGCAGCGAATACAACTTTGTCGTCTTTGTTTAAATAAACTCGCAGAATTTCAACTAAAGTCAGGTTATCAACTTGCACTTCCAAATCTTCTTTGTCTTGTTTTAAAATATTTATTTCCATAATTAAACTCATTAATTTTGATTTATAAATCTTGGGGTTTTAATTAGTAAAGTGAAAATAATTCTGCAAATAAATTTAACACTAACTATAAGATTATAAAATCTCCTTTTACAAACCAATATTGCAAGTAAAAATTTTCTTTCGCATTAATAATCTTTTGTGTAAAAATTTGCCAGAGGCAATTTTGTAACGGAAAAAGTTTAGTGCGAAGCACAAAATTCCACAAATAGAAAAAACAAAAATTTTACTGAAAATTCTTGGATTATTAAAAAATAAAACTTATTTCTTATCCATCTAAAGTTAATCTTACTAAATTTGATTCTACTAATGGTCTTAAAAAATTTGAAACCGCGTCTCGTAACGCAAAATATTTATCTTTCCATTCTTCTCTTTTGCCAACTAAATATTGATTTTCTTCGGTTAATCTTTTTGTTTCATCATTAATCGCTTCTTCTACTTCTTCAGGAGTTGAATAATCAAACTTAACTAATCTTCTTAAATCTTGAAGTAATTGGTCTCTTTCAATTTCCTCTTTGGAAAATCTTTTCAATTCTAACGATTCTAAAAAAAGATGTGCACTTCTTGCAACTTGCTGAACCGGATTTTTATAACCATCGGGATTTTCATCTTGGTGATAAGGTCGTGTATTAAATGACATAAAAATTCATAAAATTTTTGCTTTAAATTAATTATTGTGATTAAAAATATATTTACTTCGCTCTAGCTCTTCTTGCCTTTCTTTTTGCTTTTTCTTTCTTAAGTCTTTTTCTTTGCCACTTCCAACGCATTTGTCTTTTCTTTTTCCAGCGTCTTGAACTTCTTTTCATTCTAAGAAAGAGAAAAACTGGTTTTTAAAGTTTTTGGGGAAATTTTTTACCCCTTTAATATTTCTTATCTATAAACATAAATAGTTTAATTTTGTTTTAACAATATGAAAATTAATTGGAAAAAAATATTTGCAATAATCGTCGTTTTGCTTTTTATTGGAACAATTATTGCAGTAGTTTTAGTGAATATAGATAAACTCAACATCCTAAACAAAACCCCCTAATTAGAACAATTTCTTTTAATCCGAGTGTTATGCGATTTTTTAGGGAGTTCAATTAACTTGCAAAATCTTATTTCATATTTTCTCGACGAGAACTCAGAGTAAAAATTTCTTTTGTATTAAAATTTTTTTGCGGAAAAATTTGCGTCTATCAATTTTGAATCTAAAGATTATGCGCATCGTCAGCGCGCCAAATTTCTGCACGAGTTTGTCGCGCGTATTATTTTATTTTTTATAAATAATTTACCCTAAATCAAAATTATTTTTTCCTAATCAAAAAATAAATCAAGAAAATTCCAAGCAAACAAATTATAAATTGAGTAAATCCAAAGAAAGGCAAATTTGCTTTTGATGGGCAAGGAATTTTGTTTTCAAATTTGTCAACGCAATTATACTTTTCCATTAATAATAAATCAGAAGTAGCAACTCCGTCTTCATATAATGTTGCATCTGATTTAACATTTACAAAATCATTTCCAGAATCGCAATTGCCATCGCTAGTGGTGCTTACACTACAGGTATAATCTGGCTCTTCTGGAACTGATGGATTAATATATTGCGGGTCAACATAAAATTCACACTTATTTGTCCACTTGCAACCAATGCAATTTTGCAAGTAACTATTAATTTCTTCTCCACATTTTTCAAAATTTATCCATTCAAGTTCCCCCTCTTCTCCAACTCCACTGGCATCTTCATTACATGAATCTTTATCTTTATAATCGCTACAATAAACAATTACTGGATCAACTCTCTTCGGTAAACAGGTCATCATCCCAGGATGTTCAGGATCATTTTGACAAGTAAATCCGTTTTCACAACACTTATCGTCATAAGTTCCACAAATACCTTCTAAAATTGTTTCATAATCATTGCCTTCTCCGTCGGTAAAAATTTTTCTATCCTCACTGCAACCTCCTGTTTGAAATTTTATTTTATTGTGAGAAGAATAAGTATCCATTAAAATTTCTAATTCCGCTAAATGACTTCCGAATCGTAAAATTCTTGAAAAGTTGTAAAATCCAAAACTAGAATTTAAAAATTCAGAAGTTGTTGTTCCGCTTTCTATTCTCGAAATTGTCCAAGAAAAATTTGCAGGAAGATAATTATTTAGCGGGGCTGAAGCAATATTTATTTTACATCCAGAAGAACACCCATCAGCGGTTGAAGAACATGGAAAACATCCGTCAGTTTTTGTTGGACAAGCTCCCATAATGCAAGTCATTTGAGTATTTCCAGACGACAAACTTGCAGTATAACCAAAACTGCTTTGAGCATCAAACCCTGCGCGATTTGTCTCAAAAACTTCTAACCCCCCATTAGATTTCCAAGTTGGCATATCAATATAAGATAAAATATTTTTTCTTGTTGAAAGAGAAATATCTGGAATTGAAATTGAAATTTTTTTCTGGATCCAAAGGTTTTCCCCCCCAGTTACATTAAACAAAATATTTTTTTGTCCTGCTGTTGAGTAAGAATGAAATAAATTCAATACCCCCCCAACTGCGTCAAGCGAATCTCCTAAATCTGAATCTCCGTCGCCAAAATCTAAATAATAATCTAAAACACTATCTGGGTCTTCAATCTTAATTGAAAAATCTAATGGCTCGTTCAAAGGATAAATTTGTTTATTGAGTGGTTTTAAAATTTGAATTACTGGGATAGCATTATTTTCTGGGGAAGAAACAACTAAATTTCCTGATATTGCCTGATCTGTTTTTCCGACGATGTTTGCAGTAAAATAAAAAGTTCCTGACTCGCTTGCTTCCCAAGTTCTTGAATCTTCTGAAGAAAAAACTGCTACTTGACTTGGGAACCAATTAACAGGATTCCAAGAAGGCGCTCCATTTTTAACAATGCGGTATTCAATTTCTTTTCCTTCAAATTCAACTCCTTGAACATTTAGTTTCACAACATCATTTAAATCTGCGGTTGATATTTCTGTGTTGGAAATTAAATTTGACCAATACGCCAGGCTTATTCCTGCTCCTGATCTGCAACATAAATTAAAAGTTCCTGCTCCATCTGGAAGTGACGCAGTTGTCGACGATGTTTTTGAATTTATTTTTATCAAAGGTCTTTCGTTTGCAAGACAAGAAGTTCTTGCCTCGCAGATTAAATCTCCATAACAAACTGGGATAGAAAAAGTTGAAGAAGAAACTAAACTTACTTGAGAACCTCGTGAATCTTGGAGCCAGAGAATTGGATTTGTGCAAGTTGCATGATGCGGATCTTGAAGCGTGTAAAAGTTTCCAAAAATTTCATTATAACAAATTTTATTTTCAAAGTAAATTATTTGAGACTCTGTTGAAATACAATAACTATTTGAATTGCTAAAGTGTTCTAAAATTTTTGAATCAGATAATGCAGTATTGTAAAGTGCGACCTCGTCAATTTTTACAACATTGGTTCCTTGCTGAATATCTTTTCCAATATACAATGGGTCGGTATTTGTTTGAACTGAAAATGAAGAAAAAGTTTTTGTTCTAGCAACATTATTAACCCCGTTTAAATATAATTTTAATTTTCCTGCAGATTTGTCATAGACGCATGCAAGGTGATGCCAGCCAGAAGTATCTTTAATCCCAAGTGAACTCATGGAAACAGATAGGGTTTGGTCTGCTCCACTTTCTTTATCAACTCTGCATCGAACATCGTTTGCATGAAAAAACATTGCATAATCATCATAAGAATCGGAAGCCCCATTTTTTGTAAGAATATACATTTTACCAAGAGAAAGAGGGGATTCCCATTTTTCCATATAAACCCATGCCTCCATTGTAAGAGAACCTGTGATGTCCAGCGTCGGATTGTCAGCAACTTCTAAATAATATTCTTTATCTTTAATTCCGATTGCATTATTTATTTTTCCGCTAGAATATTTAGCAGAAGAACCAGCAGGAATAACAGAGAGGTGATTTGTTCCTTTAAAATCTTGTAAATTTAAATCATCAAATGTCCAATAACTTATTAATCCTTGCGGGCAATCTGGAGGACCCCCAGAAATTTCTGTGCGGCCATCCCATTCACTCACTAAAGAGTTTGTGGGATTTTGAAGTCGCATAATTAATTGGTCGTCGCTACAATCCGCAAAAACTAAATTAGAAAAAACTAAAATAAAAAATAAAATCACCAGCTCTTTTTTCATCTTAAATCTCCGAATAAAATGAGGCGTTTAAGAAACAGAAAATTTTCTGTATGTTTACCAAATCTTTTTCTATCTGTAATTTGGGAAAGACAAAAAACGTTTTGTTTTTTGTATTCAAAATCTTTAATGGCTACTTGCGTGAAGGCGCAACTTAGATTTTGAAATCCTCTTTTCATAATTTATTGAAGGAAAATGGGTTAATAAATATTTTTGAGAGAGAAAAGTATTTTGAATTTTGTGTCCACTAGAAAAATTTATAAACAAATGTAGCCACATAAGAAAATGACTTATACTGAACAAAGAAATGTTAATGGAAAAAATTATTTTTATAGAGTTCTCTCTTTAAGAAAAAATTCAAAGGTAAGCAAAAAAAGAATTTATCTTGGGGTAAATCTGATGGATAAAGAATTAAAAGAAAAAGAGAAACAAGCAGACAAAGAATTACTTGGAGACAAAAAAAACAAAGAAGTGGAAAAAATAAAAATTAAAGTTATCAAAATTCTTAAACAAAATAAAATAAAAAGAGCAGGAATTTTCGGAAGTTACGCAAGAGGAGAGCAGAAAAAAAATAGCGATATAGATATTGCGGTGGATATAAACAATTCAAAAATGAGTTTGCTGGGATTTGTAAAAATAATAAATTCTCTTGAAAAAATTCTAAAAAGAAAAGTGGATTTGGTGGAGTATGATTCAATAAAACCAAGAATAAAAGAGAGGATATTAAATGAAGAAATTAGGATAATATGAAGAGAGATATCGGGTTGTTTATCGACGACATTTTAGAGAGTATACAGAATATAAAAGATTTCACAGAAAATATTAACAAAGAAAAATTCTTAAAAGATAAATTAAGACAAAGCGCGGTTTGTCGCGAACTTGAAATAATTGGAGAAGCAGTTAAAAATATTCCAGAAGAAATTAGAAAAAAATATCCCCGCTTGCCGTGGAAAGAAATTGCGGGTTTTAGGGATGTTTTAAGTCATTCTTATTTTGGAGTAAGCATTGAAAAAATTTGGAATGTTGTAGAAAACGATTTGACTGAATTAGAAAAGCAAATAAGGAAAGTGCAAGTTGGAGAAGGGGCGGAATAAAATTTGTAATAATCCAATTGTCTGAAAAATAAAGAATTATTTTTTGTCATCTTCAATTTCAAAAATTTTATAACTTCCTTCGCCAAGATTATAAATTTGAGTTTTTCCAATATTCTTATGTCCTTCTGCTTCGTGAATGTGTCCGCAAAAAACATATTGAGGAGAATATTTTTGAATGTATTTTAAAATTGGTTTGCTTCCTGCATGTTTTCCTCGCCATTGTTCTGGAGCAGAATTTCCGACGCTGTCCAAAATTTTGTAAGGCGGTTGATGACATAATAAAATATCCACTTGATTTCTTCCAAACCAATTTAAAACATTTCGTGCTTTTTCAGTTTGTCTTTGGGCCTTTGCAAATCTTTTTTCATAATCTGCTGGTTTAAATTCTCTGATCCAAGAAGTGTCAACAAAATATTCTAAGCCACCAATTCTAACTCCTTGAAGATTTGCAAATCGATTGTTTAAAATTTCTACATTTGGAATCTTTCTTAAATCTCTAACAAAAAAAGGCAAACGCAATCTGAATTTTTCATTTGTTTTTCTAACTTCGTCGTCGTGAATGTCTGCATTTCCAAAAACAACATAGACAGGGGCAATAGAAGAATAATGTGAAACAACTTCTAATGCAGAGTCGTGAGTTTCTAAATAACAATCTCTTTCAAAATCTTTTTCTGGTTTTAATTCCCTCAATCCTTGTTTTTGTCTTTGAATATTTTCAAAAAATCGTTTTCTTGCTAAATCTGCTTTTCCTAAATCTCCTGTTATTAAAATTGCATCAACTTCGCTAAGTTTTGATTTGGCAACAACTTTTCCATGCGGGTCTCCGATAACTGCGAATTTCATTTCATCACCTTATTTATGATTTCCATAACAAGTTTCCCTTCAACTTTTCCAGAAAAATTTTTCATCACCAAACCCATATATGCGTTTGTATTTAGTCCTGGTTTTTCTTTAATTAATTTTACAATAAATTCTTCAACCTCATTCGTTTCAATTTTTTCAGAACTCAAGGACTCTTTAAGAGTTTTGCCGTCGGTGATTTCGTTCATTACTCTTTTGATTTCGCTGTCAGATAAATTTTTTTCATTAAGAATTTCAAAATAATTCTCTTCTAAAATTGTTTCAACTTTCTCAAGTTCAATCTTTTTATGAGTTGAAATTTCTTTTGGCCATAACAAAATCATTTTAGCGACAAGCTCAGGCAAATTTTTTATTTTCAAAAGTTCTTCAAACAAATTTAATTTATTTTGTTTAAACAATTGAGAAATCATTTCCTGACTAATCCCTTTTTTTCTTAATTCTTTTTCAATGTCTTTTTTCAAATTAGGCAAATTTTTTTTCGCGTCATTAATAAAGTCGCGCGAAATTTTCAGCAACGGCAAGTCGGTTTCAGGATACATTCGCGCGCTTCCAGGAAGAGGACGCATATATTTTGTGGTCGCGTCTGGCAAGACCTTCCTGGTTTCCATCTCAACAGGATTTTTTAAATCAATTAAATTTTTTTGTCTAATGACTTCGTTCTCAATTGCTTTTAAAAAAATACCCATGTCCTGCATTCCTTTTATTTCAATTCTGTTTCCTCCTAGGATAGAAAGATTGACGTCTTGTCTAATTGTTCCGATTCCTCGCTTGACTTTGCAACTTCGCAAAATTTCTCCGATTTGCAGAGCAACTTCTTTTGTGTGTTCTGGATTTTTCAAGTCAGGGGCAGTAACTATTTCAACCAGCGGAATTCCTAATCTGTCAAGACGATAGATTTCTTTTTTCTCGTCGTCGGAAATTATTCTTGCTGCGTCTTCTTCTAAATAAAGCGCGCTGATTCCAATTTTACCGAGAGAACTTTCAATTTCTCCGTCGCGTGCAATCATTATTGTTCGCTGGAATCCAGAGGTATTTGAGCCGTCAATAACTGTCTTTCTCATAATTTGAGTTATAGGAATTATTTTCATATTCAGCAACAACGCGATTTGAACTGCGATTTTCAAGGCCTGTTTATTTATTTCTTTTGGCGGTTCTTCGTCTAATTCAATAAGACAATTCGTGTCATAACCTTGATATTCAAAAGTTTTGTTTAAAGATTTTTGATAAAGAGTAGCGACATCGACGACGCCT
>CAYVCF010000017.1:0-16724 GCA_964450135.1 Candidatus Woesearchaeota archaeon | reverse complement strand
AAAACTTCTTGTTTTTTTATTTTGCTGATTTTCAATGGAATTTTTATTTCTTCAAGACGAGAACGCAATTTTTTTACTTTGAAATATTTTTCTTTCAACGCAAAATTTGTCAGTGATTCCATTTTATCTCTTTTTATAATATTTTAACGACGCTGGAGTATAACTATTTTTCGGTTTTCCGACGGAAAACCCAAATCAAAATTAAATTTCAAAAACCTATTTTTGCAAAGTTTTCTAAACATATTTAAAATTTATGAAAGATTCTTTTAAAAAGATTGCTGTGATAAAAAGAAATCCGTTTTATTGCAAAAATTTTTATACTCTTTAAAATTGAACTAATTATGCAAATAAAAATTCACAAATCTTACCGCGACATCGTCGCTGTTTGTGACACGGAATTATTGGGAAAATATTTTGAAGAAGGAGAGTTTCAGTTAGATATTAAAGAATCTTTTTACAAAGGTGAGGAAATTGACGACGGTGAACTGCAAGAAATTTTGCAAGAAATGAGAAAAGAAGACGCAACATTCAACATCGTCGGAAAAAAATCAATTCAGGCGTCGATAAACGCAGAAATAATTTCAGAAGAATCTGTTAAAAGAATTTCAGGAATTCCTTATTCTTTAATTTTATTGTAAGGTAACAAAGTTGGCTCTTCCAATTTCTTGTCTATAATTATCAAATATTTTTTGCGCTTCTTCAACCTGTGGAGAAGAAAGCAATATGCTTGAGTAATATTCTTTTTCTTCTTCTCCTCTAAAAACTTTAATACAATCTAATTTCAAATCCCAGTTATAATCCAAACAAGTTGTCATTGTTCCATCTGGGTCCCTTATTCTCATAAAATTTGCCCTATCTGCTAAAGTAATTCCGCTTTCGACACGAACATCTTTGATCATTCCGTTAAATTCATAAGGATTTTTAGAACAACCAACAGGTAAAAATAAAATTCCCCCTGCAATCAAAGACAAAAATTTTTTCCACAACATAAATATAAATGCAAATTGACATTTTTAAGAGAAGTTTGAATAATTCACATTTTTCTGTCGCAAAAATATTTTTGCAAAGTTCTCTTAAATATTATTGAGATGGAAAGGTGGTGATTTTATCAGAAAGGATAAATTTTATTGTGCAAAAACCTCTCGCAAAACTTAAATAAACTCTGTTTCTATATTATTATATGGAAACTTTTTCAGGGCTTTCAAAAAAAGAGGTTGAAAAAAATTTAAAGAAATTTGGACCAAACGAAATTAAAGAACTCAATAAAATTTCTCTATGGAAAATTTTGTTTAGACAAATAAAAAATAATTTTATAATTTATCTTTTGCTTTTTGCAATGTTTCTCTCGTTTTTCGTCGGTAAATCTATTACTGCTTATGTAATTTTAGCAGTGATTTTTATTGTGGTTTCTACTGGGTTTTTTCAAGAGTATAAAGCAGAAAAAGCAATTGAAAAATTAAAAGAAATGGTTATGCCTATTTCAATTGTTATAAGAGAAAAAACAGAACAAGAAATTTTAACAAAAGAAATTGTCCCAGGAGATATTCTTATTTTAAGAAATGGTGAAAGAATTCCCGCAGATTGCATTATTCTCTCTGAAAAAAATTTAATGGTAAACGAATCTATTTTAACAGGAGAATCAAATGAGATAAAAAAATTTTCTGCAAAAGATATTGAAACTCCTGAAAAAGAAAATCTTTTATTTGCCGGCTCATTTATCGTAGACGGAAAATGCATAGCAAAAGTTCTTTACACTGGAATGAACACAAAATTTGGAAAAATTGCAGGAATGATTTCAACTGCGGAAAAAGAATTGCCTTTGCAAAAAAAAGTTAATTCAATTTCAAAATATACTGCAATAACCGGAATTACGATGGCTATTCTTACTGGTTTTATTTTTTTATTTCAGTCAAATTTTTCTCAAAATGTTTGGGTAGATGTTCTCATTCTTGTTATTGCGATTTCTGTCTCTTCTTTTCCAGAAGGACTTCCAGTGGTTTTGACGACGACGCTTTCTGTCGGAGCTTACAAAATGGCACAGAAAAATGCAATAATAAACAGAATGTCTGTGATAGAAACTCTTGGTGAAACAACAATTATTTGTTCAGATAAAACAGGAACAATCACAAAAGGAGAAATGACTGCAAAAAAAATTTTCTTGGACAATAAATTTATTGACATCACTGGAGTTGGTTACGAAGGCAAAGGAGATTTTTTATCAGATAACAAAAAAATAATTCCTGAAAATGAAAATTTATTGAATCTTTTTTTGAAAACTGCAATTTTTTGCAATGACGCGAAAATTCGAAGAACAGGCGAAGATAAAATCTTTCAGATTTTTGGAGTGCCGACAGAAGCTGCGCTTTTAGTAATGTCTTCGAAAGCAAATCTTTATTCCGAAGATTTTAACGTCGAGAGAATGGATGAAATCCCTTTTTCTTCTGAAAGAAAAATGATGAGTGTCGTCTGCAAAGATGGAAAAAATAAGATTATCTATTCTAAGGGGGCTCTTGAATATTTGCTTGAGAAATGTTCGCATGTTCAGAGACAAAACGGGATTTTTAGAATTCTTGAAAGAGACAGGAAAAAAATTTTTGAAGAAAATAAAAAAATGACTTCTGCTGGCTTGAGAACAATTGCGCTTGCTTATAAAAAAATTAATCAGACAGAAAAAAAATTTTCAGAAGAAGAATTAATTTTTTTGGGAATTGTGGGAATTGAAGACGCTCCGCGCGAAGGAGTTAAAGAAGCAATTGCAATGTGCAAAGAAGCAGGAATAAAAATTAAAATGATTACTGGCGACGACAAACACACTGCGGTTTCAATTGCAAAACAAATTGGGCTTGATTCGGGAAACGTCTTAGAGGGTTATGAATTAGATAAACTTTCAGATTATGAATTAATAAAGATGGTTAAACAAACAGTTATTTTTGCAAGAGTAAAACCAGAACACAAACTTAGAATTGTTCAGGCGCTGAAAGAAAACGGAGAAATTGTTACAATGACCGGCGACGGAGTTAATGATTCTCCTGCATTAAAAGAAGCACATATTGGAGTTGCGATGGGAAAAAACGGAACAGATGTTTCGCGTTCAGTTGCAGATATAACTTTGAAAGACGACAATTTTGTAACTCTGGTTCATGCAATAAAAGAAGGCCGGACAATTTTTAACAACATAAGAAAATTTGTGACTTACCAACTTTCGTGCAGTTATTCTGAACTCATGATTTTATTCATCGGAACTTTGCTCGCTCCTTTTTTTGGTTGGCCAATTCCAATTCTTCTTGCTCTGCAAATTTTGTTTATGAATATTGTTACAGACGATCTGCCTGCAATAACTCTTGGTTTGAACAAATCTTCCGACGACATTATGGATGAAAAACCGAGAAAAAAAGCAGGAATTTTAAATAAAGATCTTTTTATTTTTCTAATTATTTCTGGAACAATAATGGCGATTTTTTCTTTGCTATCTTTTTATTTTTCATTTAATATTCTCGGACAAGAGGGAAGTTATGCAAGGACAACTGCTCTTTTGACTTTGATTGTTTTGGAAATTGCAGGGGCGTTTAATTTCAGAAGTTTTAGAAAATTAACTTCAAATCGCTCGTTTTTTGTAAATCCTTATTTAGCAATAGCGTCGGTGATTTCTCTAATTGCAACTTTTTTAATAATTTACACACCTGCAAAAAATATTTTTGAAACCACGCCTTTGCCAATTTCAGATTGGATAATTGCATTTGGTTTTGGGATTATTTTTGTGATTATTTTTGATTTGTTTAAAAAATTTAATTCAAAGAAAAAAATTTTGAATTTAGAAGGATGAATGACGAAGGGAAAAAGACAAAATTTATGATTAAAAATTTAATTCTTTTTTGTATAAGATAAAAAATCGCGATTAACTTTAATTCAGAATTTTATAGAATATCAATTTAAATAATCTGCGACTTCGTCGCCAAATTTTTTAATTTTAATTCGACATCTGTTTGGATTTTCCACAACTATATTTTAAATCAAAAATTTCCCTCGCTAAAATAATTCAGAAACTTTCTTCTTCAACTTTTAAATAACTTTTTTGTTTTAACCACTCAATCTGATTTTGCCGATATTTGAAAACCACGTCTCCTTTTGTTTTATCTAATTCCCACATTTCAATTATCACCACATCGTTAGGTCTTAGCCAAAGTTTTCTTTTTAATCTTCCAGGAACTCTGCAAATTCTTTTTTCTCCGTCGATACAATTGACGTGCATTTTATTTCCCCCTAATCTTTGTTCAATAATTCCAATCACTTCATTTTTCCCAGGAAGTTTTACCCGAATTGGCTGATTTGCATTTTGCGCAAATTCCTCTTCTTCTAATTCATTTTCTTTTTTGTAACTTTTCATAAAATTATTTATAATTTTTCAAAGCTTCTTTTACATTTTTTAAAAGTTGTCTCATTGAATCTTCAAGCTGATTTTTATTTTTTGTTCCAGTGCAAACGAGTTTTCCGTTGCTGAAAAGAAGGAAAGTTGCGTTTGGTTCAATTAATTTGTAAACTAATCCTGGAAATTGTTCTGGTTCATATTCAGTATTTTCCATTTCAAGCGCTAAGAAATTTAAATTTAATTTTAATTCTATACTTCCAGAAGCAACAATATTTTGAACAGTTATTTTTGGGGTGATTGTTATATTTACATTTATTTTTTTAAGTTGTTTTATAACTTCTTTAATAACTTGTTTAACTTGGGCGATTGATTTTGTTCCTGTGCAAACCAAATTTCCCGACGAGAAAACTAAAACCGCTGACTTTGGTTCTTTAATTCTTAAGACCAAACCTGGAAAAGTTTCTGGATTATATTCTGTGTTTGGCTGAGTTCGTGCGAGTTTTGTCAAAGGAACAGGTTTTTCCAAAGAAGTTGTAGCTACAATATTTTGAATTTTGTAACTGCTCTTATCTGTCATTCTGATATTTTTATGAAATTTGTATTTATAAACCTTGAGGGGAACCAATGGTTGTATAAGACCATGACATATGTCATGAACCTGCACAAGGGGAACCAATGGTTTAACTCAAATCCTCACTCTAATTTTTGGAAGCCACTTCGCCGAAAATTTTCGCCCCGACATACCTCTTCTTGTTGATATCACAAAGATTTATCATTCAACTTTCTTGCAATTTCTCGTCGAAATTCAACTATATTTCCAACCCTGTGTTTGTTTCAAATAATCTCCTTCAATTTCTTTTAGAGTTGTAATTTCTTCTGCTCGTCTGTCGTTTCTCAGCGACATAATTCTTGGAAATCTTAAAGCAAAGCCAGAAGAATAATTTGGCGAGCGCTGAATTTCTTGATAAGTTATAGCGACGACAATTTTAGGTTTTATTTTTACTTCTCGTCCTTTTTCAGAAATAATTAATGGCTTGATTAATTTCGTGAGTGTCTCAAAACTCAAGCCCTGTTCTGTTTTTTCTTTCAGACCTGTTGAGGCCTTTCCAATTTCTAAAAATTTATTTTCTTTTTCATCTTTGCATGACAAAATAAAACTGCTGAGCCACCCACTTCTTTTTCCAGTCCCATATTCTGCACTGGTGATAACTAAATCAAAGTCCCTTTCTTCTGGTTTTAATTTCAGCATATAACCCACTCTTCTTCCTGGTTTGTATTCTGCGCTCAAACTTTTCATCATAATTCCTTCTTGATTATCTTTCAGCGCGTTTTTGTAAAATTCTTCTGCCTTTTTTTTGTCGTCGGTGATTATTATTTTTGAAGGAATTATTTTGTAAGGAATTTTTTCAATAATTTCTCTGACTAAATTTGAACGTTTTTCAAACGGCTCTTGCATGTAGGACTTTCCATTATAAAATAAAATATCAAAAACATTTATTTCAACAGGAAGTTTTTTTTGCAATTCTTCAATATTATATTTTCTTTTTATTCTTTGAGAAATTTCCTGAAAAGGTTTGTATTCTTTTGTCTTTGAATCAAAGCCGACTACTTCTGAGTCCAAAATAAAATTTTTTCCCTTGACATATTTTTTTATGTATTCAACAATTTCTGGAAATTGTTTCGTGACATTTTCAAGACGACGCGTGAATAATTTTACTTCGTCTTTATTTTTGTGAATTATTAATCTGAATCCGTCATATTTATATTCTATTGCGCACGGAGTTCCGAGCGCCTTAAATCCGTCTTCAATTGATGAGACCTTTTGAGCGAGCATTGCTTTTATTGGTTTTCCAATTTCTAAATTTATTTTTTCTAAATTTTTTATTTTTCCAGTTTGAGAAATTTCAAAAACAAGCCCAATGTCATTTGCTTTGTCAATTGCTTCCTGAACTTTTTCCAAATTGTCGTCGGTCTTTTCAAAAAATGCTTCAACTATTGCATCTCTAATTGTGCTTTCCTGAATTCCAATTCTTAAATCGCCGATTAAAGTTCGCGCAAGATATTTTGCTTCTGTTGAAGTTGCAGAAGTCATTAATTCAATTATCAAAGAAATTTTTTTATCAACTGTTCCTTGCCCCTCTAACTCAGGAAGTTTTCGCAAATTTGTCAAAATTTTTTCTGTTGTTAAAATATTGTTTGCAAGAGTGTGCTGTTTTTTTTGTTTGCTTAATTCTTCTGCTACTTTTCCCAAGTCCCCGACGAGCTTCCATTTTTTTACAACTTCTTTTGGTTCTGTTCCTGTTGATTTTGAAATTGATTTTATAACAAGTTTATCAGAGATTCCTATTTTTCTTTCATCATATTGTGGATAAATTTCTCCGAGAAGCAAATACAAAATATCTTTGTCTTCTTTTGTCAATTGTCTTAAAAATTTTGAAAGAATTTCTGTTTTTTCAAGTCGTTTTGTCGTCGCTGAAAGTTCTTCATAAAGTTGCGCGAGTTTTAAATACCTCATTAAGAAAATAAGTAAGATGCGTTTTTAAATTGTTAGATGAGAAAATTTGAAAAATATTCTCTTTATCTTGTTTCTTCTTCTGAATCTAATTCGTATTTTCTTAACTTTTCAACTAAATTAGAATCTGCATCTCTTTTCAGTTTTTTTTGTTCTAGAGTTTTTATCTTTTCTAATGCGAGATATTGTCCTTCGTAATAAAATAATAACTAAGTACAGATGTTACCCTAATCTTCAAAATCTTGGAATAAATCATTACAAAGTTATTTTTAGGACAAAAAATTTTAACAAAAAATCTGAAAAAAGATTTAGAGATTATGTTTTTAATCACAAAAATGCGACGCAGTTTCTAAAATTAATCGGCTCGTGGGATTTGGAAGTTGAATTTGAAACTGAAACCGATGACGAAATTTATTCTATTTTAACAGAAATAAGAAAAAAATTCTCAGAGATAATTCGCGATTTTGATTTAATCAGAATAACTCAAACTTACAAATATAATTATTTTCCGTTTTAATTTCTTTATTCCTCTAATTCTTTTCTCCACAGCCCATGCAAATTGCAATATGCTCTTGCAGAAATAATTTCTGACTTTACTGGAAATTTTGCTTCTGGTTTTTTACCTGGTTTTAAAAATTTTTTTCCTGTTCCTTTTTCTGTGATTATTTCAATCCATTCAATAAAATGTTTTTCTTCCATTGGATGCATGATTTCTCCGACGCTGACAACAACTCCGTCTTTATTTTTTTTAATAACAGGCAAGTGTTTTTCAAGAGAGGCCTCTTCATCAGAATTTTCTTCCATTAATTTCATTTCTTGTCCGCAACAAACTAAAGTCCCTCCGCCAGAATGCAAAACCTCGACGATATTTCCGCAAATCAAACATTTGTAAACCTCGTTTATTTTTGTCATAAAACTAAATAGAAAATTGGTTTTTATATTTTTCTAAAACAGATATTGTAAAAATATCGTCACTTAATCTTTTGCAATAAGTTCAATAAGTTCCAATAATTTATTTCTTCTCAAATTTAAATTTATCTCTGCTATTTCCGACTGAGTTTTTCCATTCAGTTCTTGATGCGGATTTACAAAATTATTTATTGTTCTTCTTAAAATCGCAAAATCCTTTCAATTTTTAGGATTTTGGGAGAACAGAAAATTTCTTGTTTTATGTGTCCATAAAATATTTTGCATCATCAAAATTTTTGAAACCGCTTCTGATATTTTTTATTCTATCTTTTATTTTCAATTTTTGAAGATCTTTCTGCTTGTTGTGTTGCCAAATTGAAAAGATAGAAATTGTCGTTACAAAAATGGCAAGCAATTTCTTTATTTTTGGTTTGACAATTTCATTCACCCTATTTTAAAAAAACAGAAAACTTTCTGCACAATATCTCCTGCTTGTCTTGTAACTTTAATTCCATCGTGTTGTTCAAGATGATATTGCACTTGAAACAAAGACAATACATCATTATGCAAATGAATTGCTCTGACAATATTTTTTTATCATTTCTCATTCTCTTAAATCCATCATCTTCAATAAACCAATTATTGCATCTTTTGCAATGGTATTTTTGTTTTTTAGAATTTTTATTTTTTCTAAATCCTCTTTTCCAAATATTTTTTGATTTGCATTTTGGACAAAATTTGATCATCATATTCCCCCCTTCAAAATGCAAATCTGTTTTATAGTCAAGGAAATTGGTTGAGCATTTATGCATTGACTATATCAAGGAACTTCGTCAATTCAAATATTCAGTTCCTTGAACATCCAAAAGTCCCAAAAACAAAAATTAAAGGACTTTTTAATCAAGGAAATGAAATAGATTTTGCTCAATTTATTATGTCATTTACAATAGTATATAGATGTGACTTTTACTTTACAATATCTGTTGGGCTGTATCAAACTCCAAAGTTAGAATTTCTTTTTCAAAATAAATTTCAATAATCGGAAAATTAATTTGAATTGATTTAAAGTAAGAGAAATTTTCTGAAATTGCCTTTACCTCGACGGTGTTTTGAAGTTTTATAATTGAAATATCTTTTATAGAATTTACTTCAGGAATTTTTATTTCGTAAATCAGTCGGTCAGACAATCTTCTTATTTCGGTTTTTGGGGGGATATTTTTTAGTTCTGAAAATTTTTTTTGTTGTTTTGAATTAAATTGCGGGAGAGAAATTTCAGGACGCGTTTGTTTTGGTTTTTTCATAAGCATTTTATTTTCTTGCATTTTATTTATAGGAATTTCTCTGCCATTTACAATCAGACGAAAATTAGAACGCATATTAGGATTTTGCGAATTTTTCAAATCCCTTTCCATTTCTTTTGCGATCATTTTCATTGTGCCTTTTAACATTTTAGAAATAATCCCCCCTGTAAAATCTTCAAAATAATTTGATTCTTGAAAAGGTTTTTCAAATAAATCGTTTTTTCCCAAAATTCCAAAATCCTCGTCGGAGTTCTGATTTAATTTTCTTCCGCAACTCGGACAAAAATCAAAATAATTTTCAATTTTGCTGTTGCAATTCGCGCACTTTTTTTTCTTAAACATAAATAAAATAAAGAGAGGGGGTTTATAAAATTTTGGGAAATTTTTTTCTTTCTGTCTTATCTCGTTAATATTTTCTATCGATATATTTTTGGATTTTTCATTTTCTCAATTTTCTTATGAAGGCCTGCGATGGAGTTTCAAGCAAATCAAAATTAAGAATTCTGTGCGATCTTATTTTGTTATACCAAAATAAAAATTTTCCCCTTGTTTCAAATGCTTCTCTGTTTCGGTTGTAACAATCAAACCATCTTTCCATTTTGCCGTTGCTCTGTGGATATTTTATTTGCCTATGTTTCAACGCAATTTCCATTCCAATAATTGAGGTTTTGTCGTCGGAGAATTATATTTTATCCCTGCTAATATATTTCTGCTTGCATCATCTTCAACCCCAAAAATATGAATTCCTTTAAAGTAAGCCCATCAATATGAACTGTGTCAATGAATGTTTTTTTCATATCTAATCCCTTTTTTCTTTCTAACGTCTTTGAAATTTTTTCTAATTTTTTTGAACCTTCTTTGAATAAATAAAAATCTGCAAAAATAGTTTACACACGCTCAATCACAGTATCTCCGAACAGGATTTTTTAAAATAATTTACCCCTAAAAAATTTCAAGAAAGAATATACCCCCCTCCGATTGCACGGAGAGTTATGTCTAAATTAAAAAAATATATTGAATTCATTTTTAAATCTTTTTCCAACAGCTTGAGAGTAGCAACAAACAAAATAATTTCTGCTCTTGTTGAATCCACGAGAACAATAAGTTATGTTGAAACATTCAGCAATAAGCAGACACATTACATAGAATTATTAAAAACACCTACGAGGAAATACTAAAAAAAGTATTTGAGTTTAATATAAAAAAGTTATAGCAAAAATTTAATTTTTTTAAGAACTTTGATTAAAATTTTAGAATTAACAAACCAGTTTAAAATGGTTTATTCGGAGATACTGCTTAAACCAAAACATTTAAATACTTGAACAATTGCTCAACTATTATGGATAAAACTAAAATTAATGAAACTGCAAAGAAAAATGTTCTAAACTTTTTTTCAAGTTTGGCCGATGAAACAAGATTAAAAATATTGCTTAGCATATCAAATGAAAAAAGAAATGTTGGAGAAATATATAATTTTGTAGGAAGGGATACAATGACCTTATCTGCAATTTCTCATCAACTAAAACAACTTTCAGATTTGGGAATTGTAACTTCAAATAAAGAAGGTCAGGAAAAATACTTTGAACTCTCTGACAAATTCTGCTGGTGCATATTAAGAGACGCATTTAAACAATTTAACAGCAACATAAAAATTAAATGTAAAAAATGCGGAAAATGACAAAAAAAATAAAATTAAACATACAAGGAATGCATTGTGGAAGTTGCGCAAAAATGATTGAGATGGAATTGGAAGAAAAAGTAAATAAGATAAAAGTAGATTCTATTTCAGGCAAAGCAGAAATTGATTTTGACGACGACAAAATTTCTGAATCAGAGATAAAAGATATTATTTTAAAAATGGGGTATAAAATAAAAGAGTAAAATGAAAAATAAAAATAATTCGACAAGCCCCCTAAATGGGAAGGTATATGCTCTGATTTTAACAATTGTAATTTTAGTTTTCGGAACATTTTTTTATTTTAATGCAATCAATACCGAATCTTCAAAATTAACAGACGCAAATACTC
Organism: Candidatus Woesearchaeota archaeon; assembly: GCA_964450135.1. Taxonomy (GTDB): domain Archaea; phylum Nanobdellota; class Nanobdellia; order Pacearchaeales; family GW2011-AR1; genus CAYVCF01. Next base: position 5,609 of record CAYVCF010000017.1, on the reverse strand, counting down.
GGGAACAAATGTTTTCTGAAGACAATCTCAAAGAGAATGAAATTTTTGTTGAAATAAAAGAACAAAATTCCAATTCATTATTTAATCATATTTTGCAAGAAAATAAAATTTTTACAAAAAAAGATGCAGATGGTTCAATCCAATTATTTTATTATTATGATGGATATGAGCAAATAAATATTCAATTAGACGAAGGGGAGATAAAAGATTATCAAATGTATGCAATTGAGAGTCAAGATTATTATCCTGTTATTTTAGGATATGAAGAAGCAAAAATAATGAGAGAAGAAAAAACATTCAACAGCGTCGGAGATTTTATTAAAAACTTTTATGGAAAAAATATTGCAGTCGTTGGAGTGATGAAAAAATCAGATAATATATTTGACAGAATTCATATTATTCCCCTAACAAGTGGAGGATTAAACTATGACTGAAAATAATTTTAAAAAAATTACCTTGGATATTGCTGGAATGCACTGCGCAAGTTGCGGAGCCATTATTACAAAAAAAGTTCAGAAAGAATCTGGAGTAAAATATGTGAATGTAAATCAGACAACAGAAAAAGCAACTGTTGAATTTGATGAAACAAAAATTTCTGAAAATCAAATAATAAAATCAATAGAAAGTTTGGGATATAAAGCAAAGGTTTTATCAGACGCGGAAAAATCCCCTGAATATGAAAACCAAAAAAAACAAAAAGAAATTAAAAAATTAAGAAACACATTTATTTTTAGTTTAATTTTTGCATTTCCCGCTTTAATGATTGGAATGGTTTTAATGTGGTTTGGGATAGATGTTCCGTATAAAAATTTTATTTTATTCTTGCTGGCGACTCCTGTTCAGTTTATTATTGGATGGGATATTTACAAAAGCGCGTTCGGAGCATTAAAAAATAAAACAGCGAATATGGATAGTTTAATTGCAATTGGAACAAGTGCGGCTTATTTTTATAGTTTGTATGTAATTTTATTTAATCCAATGGGGGACCAGTATTTTGAAGCAGCTGCGGTGTTGATAACATTTGTTATACTTGGACGATATCTTGAAGCAATTGCAAAAGGAAAAACAAGCGAGGCAATAAAAAAATTAATGAATCTCTCTCCGAAAATTGCAACAGTTATAAGAAACGGAAAAGAAGAAAAAATTCCGATTGACGATGTAATTGTCGGGGATATTGTTATTGTAAAACCCGGTGAAAAAATTCCTGTTGATGGGATTATTATCGACGGAGAAAGCGCAATTGATGAATCAATGATAACCGGAGAATCAATGCCTGTTGAAAAAAATAAAAATGATTTAGTAATCGGAGCAACAATAAACAAACACGGAAGTTTTAAATTTAAAGCAACAAAAATAGGGGCAAATTCAACTTTAGCTCAAATAATAAAATTAATAGAAGATGCGCAAGGAAAAAAAGCTCCAATACAAAAATTCGCAGATAAAATTTCAGCTTATTTTGTTCCGGTTGTTATTTTAATCGCAATCATTTCTTTTTTAATTTGGTATTTTGTCGTCGGAAAAGAGTTTTCATTTTCACTTATCATTGCTGTTTCTGTTTTAGTTATTGCCTGTCCATGCGCATTGGGCTTAGCTACTCCGACGGCAATTATGGTTGGAACAGGAAAGGGCGCTGAAAAAGGAATTTTAATTAAAGGTGGAGACGCGCTAGAAACAGCCCATAAATTATATGCAGTTGTATTTGATAAAACAGGAACCTTGACCCAGGGAAAACCAGAAGTAACTGATATTATTGTCGCAAACGAAAATATTAATGAAAAAGAATTATTAAAATTAGCAGCAAGTTTGGAACAAAACAGCGAGCATCCTTTAGCGCAGGCAGTTGTAAATAATGCAAAAGAAAAAAATATAAAATTAGAAAATATAAAATCATTTAAAGCAATTCCTGGACATGGTGTTGAGGGAATTTACAAATCTAAAAAATTAATTGTTGGAAAACCTGAGTTCATAAAAAAAATTTCTAAATTATTTGAATTAGATTCAAAAATTAGGGAATTGGAAGAAGACGGAAAAACCGTTGTGGTTGTAAATTATAATAAAAAAAATTTAGGAATTCTTGCAATAGCAGATACTCCGAGAGCCGATTCTATAGAAGCAGTGAAAAAATTGCAACAGGAAAAAATAATTGTTTATATGATTACTGGAGATAATAAACGAACAGCAAATGCAATCGCAAAACAATTAGGGATTAATCATGTGATCTCAGAAGTTCTTCCAGAAGATAAAGCTAATGAAGTAAAAAAATTGCAGAAAAAAGGAAAAATTGCAATGGTTGGCGACGGAATTAATGATGCTCCTGCGCTTGCGCAAGCAGATATTGGAATTGCAATTGGAAGCGGAACAGATGTTGCAATGGAAACAGGAAATATTGTTTTAATGAATAATAAAACAACAGATGTTGCAAGAGCAATAAAGCTCAGCAAGATTACTATTAGAAAAATAAAACAAAATATGTTTTGGGCATTATTCTATAATTCTTTAGGAATTCCAATTGCTGCAGGAGTTTTATACTCTTCTACAGGATGGTTATTATCACCAATAATTGCAGGTGGGGCAATGGCTTTATCATCAGTTAGTGTTGTTCTAAATACATTGTTGATGAAAAGAGCAAAGATATAAAAATGAATTGTTGTTATTAAGAAAGAAGATATGAAAAAAATATGGTTAGCAATTATAATTATTTTAATAATAGGATTATTCTTTTTAGTGAAACCTCTTTTAACTGGAAAAACAATTGATGAAGATAGGGTAAAGATGAATGAATTTGCACAATGTTTGACTGATTCAGGATTAACAATGTATGGAACTTTATGGTGTTCTCATTGCCAAAATCAAAAGAAATTATTTGGGAAATCCTTTAAATATGTTAATTTTATTGATTGTGACAGAAAGAGTGAGATTTGCACTTTAGAAAAGATAACAGGATATCCTACGTGGAAAATAAACAATACAAGTTATCCCGGAGAGCAATCTTTTTCAAGATTATCTCAATTAACAGGTTGTGTGTTAGATTAAACAATTAAATTCATAGGGAGGTAAAAAATGAAAAAAGATAATTCACTTATCTGGGTGGTAATAGCATTTGTGGCATTATTGATTTTAGTAAGTTTTGGATTCAGGGGGGCAGGTTATGGAATGATGTCAATGATGTACGGAAGCTATGGCTCAGGAATGATGTTTTTTGGGTGGATATTCGGAGCATTAAGTTTGATTGCTTTGGTCTTGTTTATTATATGGCTTGCTAAAAGAATTTAAGTACAATAATAAAAATGAATAAAGGGAAAATAAAATTTATCTTTTCTTTTTTCTTCTTGCTTTTTTTGGCGCAGGGACCTCTTTAACTATCTTTTTCATGTCAGAAAAGACATAGATATAAAGTATTTCTAAAATACCTATTGTATTTACCAAAGCAAATACAATAAACCATATCACCTGTTTTTTTCTGGCTGATTTCCAGAATGCCAAAAGTTTCCAGACTAAAGACCAGATTAAGATAACAATAAGCAACCAGAGAGAAATTCCAAGTTGGTCAGCAAGTGTGCTTAAATATTCCATTTTCACCTCCTTTTATAGATAAATCTACAAAGTTTAAAAATGTTGAGTTTTTTTTGATTAAAAAATAATTGTATATTCCTGTTACCTTTTTTTAGAGTTACGAAAGTTTAAATAGCCCCATCTGATGAGAATATTTCATTTACTACAACCTGTGGTAAGAGAGAGGTATAGAACATACAACATATTGTATGTTATTAAAGATAATGAATTGTCCTTTTTGTGCGCATAAAGAATCAAAAGTAACTGACAAGAGAGCTTCTCCCTTTGGAATAAGGAGAAGAAGGGAGTGCCTCAAATGCAGGAAAAGATTCACAACATATGAGAAGATTGAGCAAAGTGAATTATATGTAATAAAAAAAGATGGAAGAAGAGAAAAATTCATTAGAGAAAAACTTGCCAGTGGAATAGAAAAGGCATTTGAAAAGCGTCCCATTTCACAGGACAAAATAAAAAACATAATTGAGGAAATTGAAGAGATGGTAAGGAAAACAGGAAAAAAAGAAATTAAAAGTTCATTTATAGGGGAATTAGTTATGAAGAAATTAAAGAAAATAGATAATGTTGCATACATAAGATTTGCTTCAGTATATAGGCAATTTAAGGATATAAAAGATTTCAAAGAGGTAATGAAAGAGGTTTAAATGGAGGGAAATTTGGAGAAAAAAGTTCAGGATCCCGGAAGAAAAACTTATACTCATGAAGAAGCAGTTGCAGATTCAATAAAGTATTTTAAAGGAGATGACTTAGCAGCAACTGTTTTTGTCAATAAATATGCTTTAAAAGATTCTTTTGGAAACATTTATGAATCTTCTCCTGAAGAAATGCATAAAAGAATAACAGAGGAAATATTCAGAATAGAACAAAAATATCCTAATTCCTTGAGTGAAGATAAAATATATTCTTTGCTAAAAGATTTCAAATATATTATTCCACAGGGAAGTCCAATGTCTGGCATTGGAAATAATTATCAAATTGTTTCTCTATCTAATTGTTTTGTCATTGGAAATGATGGGTTTTCAGATTCTTATGGAGGAATAATGAAAATAGACCAGGAACAGGTTCAGTTAATGAAAAGAAGAGGGGGAGTTGGACATGATTTATCCCATATAAGGCCAAAAGGAAGCAATGTTTTAAACAGTGCTTTAACTGCAACTGGAATTGTTCCTTTTATGGAAAGATATTCTAATTCAACAAGAGAAGTTGCACAGGATGGAAGAAGAGGAGCATTAATGCTGAGTATTTCTATTAAGCATCCTGATGCTGAAAGATTTATTGATGCTAAACTGGAAAAAGGAAAAGTTACTGGAGCTAATATTTCTGTAAGAGTGGATGATGAATTTATGATGGCTGTCAGAGATGATAAAAAATACATTCAGCAATATCCTGTTGATTCAGAAAATCCAACTTTTACAAAAGAAATTGCTGCAAGAGATTTATGGAATAAAATTGTTCATAATGCATGGAAATCTGCTGAACCTGGTGTTTTATTTTGGGATACAATAATAAGAGAGTCAATCCCAGATTGCTATGCTGATTTAGGATATAAAACTGTTTCAACAAATCCATGTGGGGAAATTCCTTTATGTCCTTATGATTCGTGCAGATTGCTTGCAATAAACTTAAAGAATTATGTTAAAAGCCCGTTTACAAAAGAAGCTAATTTTGATTTTCAACTTTTCAAAGAACATGCAGGTTATGCCCAGAGAGTTATGGATGATATAATTGATTTGGAATTAGAAAAGGTAGATGCAATTCTTGATAAAATAGAAAAAGATCCTGAGAATCCTGGACTTAAAAGAGTTGAAAAGGAATTATGGGAAAATATAAGACATAAAGCAAAAGAAGGAAGAAGAACAGGAGTTGGAATAACTGCAGAAGGAGATATGCTTGCTGAACTTGGAATAAAATACGGAAGTGAAAAAGGAAATGCATTTTCAACAGAACTTCATAAGACACTGGCTATTGAAGCTTACAGGTCTTCTGTGAACATGGCAAAAGAAAGAGGTAAATTTGAAATTTATGATGCAGAAAGAGAA
>CAYVCF010000016.1:1955-16786 GCA_964450135.1 Candidatus Woesearchaeota archaeon | reverse complement strand
CTGTTCTCCCCAAATCCGCGAATAAATCAAAAAGGATTTGGTGATTTTCTATCTCCAGGAAAAAATAGAAAAAAATTTGCAACAAACTTTGCTTCAGATTAAAAATCGCGACTAACTTTAATTCAAAATATTTTTCCATTAAAAATTTCAAGTGCGGAGAAATTAAGCAAAGCCGAGAGTTTTCGCGAAGTAGCATCAAAGAAAAGAGCAGGGGCTTGAGCAAATTTCGGAGCAGGCATTATTAGCGACAAAGTCGCCAAATTTTTTCAATTTCCCACGGACGAAAAAACAAATTTTTCTTTCATCCACTTAAATTCCCTCATCATTCAAAAAAATTTTATTTTCAATGGGCCGATTTTCAAATTCCGACAACCCAAAAACTTTTTTGTAATAAATTTTCTCGTCAGTAAAACGCTCTTTTTACAAGTCCCTCAGCTGTTCTTTAAACGATCTTTTTGAAGAAATAGTTCCGCCCAAAGTTTTTTCTGCTGGAACAATTGGCTGAAAATTTGGTTTTGTCTTCGGAGAACTTGGTTTTGGAATTTCTTTTTGAACAGGAGTTGAAGGTTGATTTTGTTTTCTCTTTTTCCAGTAAAAGTAAAATAAAATTCCAAGCAAGACAAGGACAATTAAAATAATTATTGAAATTAAAATTGCAAGGGACTTTTTAGAAAGTTTTTTCTCTGGTTCTTCTCCTTCAATACCAGTAATAATAACTTCAATTGTTCCATTTTCTAAAGAGGTATCTGGAATTGTATAAGTATAATTTCTCGTTGATAAAACAGGATTTCTTTCATCTGCGTCATATTTATTTATGCATCCTGGATCAGCAGGGAAATCAATTAACCCGTCTTTATCATTGTCTTTTTTATCATTGCAAACTTTTACAGAAGAGCCCCCACCGCCTCCTCCTCCGCCACTGCCACAACTTCCACAATCATTTGAACAAGTTGAACAACTCTCTCCATTATTGCAACTTCCGTCTCCGCAAAATTCTGTTGTGCAATCTCCGCAATCATTTGAACAAGTTGAACAACTTTCTCCATTATTGCAAATATAGTCCCCGCAAAATTCTATTCCATTAAATAAAACATTTGCTTGAATTAGGTCTCCTCCAAAATAATAAGCAGAAGCGGTTTCAAAACAAGCAACCCCATTTATCATCACGCTTCCCCCAATGCAACTTCTAAAATTAATTTCATCTGTTGCTCCACAATTTGAAGAAAACTCTGATTCAGAAAATATTTCCGAATTTTTTACACATATAGAATTAACATTTAAATTTTTCTTTGGGAACAAAACAATTTTTTTATCATTTACTTGTCCAAGAGAATTAAAAACAAATAAATTATCTGTCAAGTTCAAAAATAATTTGCTTAAATCAATTTTTTTAGAAACATTATAATCAAATTTCATTAAATAAGTTGAATCATTAGACGAAACACTGGAATTTTCAAAAAAAGAAAATGCCTTTGGTCCATCAAAACTTCCGTGAGCAACAATCCCATTTGCCTTAATTACTAAATCATTTAAATTTGTTGCAACATAACTTTGGTTCCATAATAAATTATCAACAGAATCATCAATCCCGTCAAGGTCAACATCGCTTTGAGCAAAAACGCAATTTAATGTTTGATTTTCATATTCAAAATTAGAAATTTGACAATCTTCTTTTATACGAGTAATTGCGCAACAGGACTCATAATTTGAAGTCCAGTATTTTGTATATTTATTTGAAGAATTGCATTCTGTTGTGAGTGGCCCTAAAATAATTTCAGTGCAATAATTGCAACCTTCAGTTTGTCTGTATTCAACAAAAGTTTGATTTGTATAAGTTCCGCAATCATTTGAATCATATTGAACAATTATTCGCGATTGATTCATTTTATTATTTGTTAAACAAGAAACATTTTGCCAAGCAAAAGTATTATTTTGTAAATTTACAGAACACGAAACAGAAACACAGGCCCCGTCTTGACAAACTTTTCCTTCTGAAGAACAAGTATATCCAAAACTAAAATTAGTAAAACTTGTGGTGCAATATCTTTCAATTAAAGAAGTGCTATTTAAACAAAGGTCTGGATAAAAGGCCAAGCCATCAGGATAACCGCTTCCAATATTTCCGCTAACATTTCCTTTTAAATAATAATTCAATCCCCCGTCGCTGTCTGAACAAATTATATTTCTTGAGCAAACGCTCGGAATTCCAGAACAAGCCCACCCATTTTCAACCTGACAAGAAATTGAACATCCATCATTATTATTTAAATTTCCGTCGTCGCAATTTTCTGTGTGTTCAATTAAAGAATTTCCACAAGTCTGCAAGGGAGTTGTTGGTCCGCTAACATAAGTAAGCGTTGAATTAGAACTCCAATATTCATTTCCCATGCTATCCAAACCAAGACATCCGATTTTATAATTGCCATAATTTGAAAAATAAAAATTCGTGTTCATTTGAGAAGTAGAAACAAGTTCTTTTTCAGGAAGAGCAAAAGAAGAATAATCCATATAATAAGTTGGAATTGAACCAGAACTTTCAACCAAAAGATAATAAATTTTTAAAAAATTTCCTTTGACAATTTTTATTGATGAACCAACGCCATAGGTTTTTCCTTGTTCTCTTATTATTGGAAAATAATTTTGCTCATCAAAAAATTTCCATAACAAATTTCCATTCTTGCTGTATTTTCCAATAAAAAAATCTTTTACTAAATTTTTTCCTAAAACAGAATTATTAAAATTTAAATTATACACTCCTGAAAAAATAAATTGATTTGAATTATCTAAGACAAAAGAAACCTCTGGCAGAAAAGTAAAAAAGGTATTGTTAAAATTTTCATTTTTATCCAACAAATCCCTGTTCCAAATTACATCAAAAGAAGAATTAAATTTATACAATGAAAAATTAAAAAAATCAAAAGGAAAAAGTTTTTGCTTTTTAAAATAATATAAATCTTTATTTGCGTCAGGAGTTGCAATAAGCCCGTAATCATGCACCCCCATGCTCTTATTATGAACTTTGAAAACAATATTATTTGAACTATCAAAAATTACATGTGAGGTGAGCAACAAATCAGTTCCATTCCTAGAGAATAATTGAAGGGAAATAAAATCTGTTCCAATTGGAGCAAAAGTTATTGGATGGGATGCTCCTGTAAATGAAGAATTTATTTTTGGCGGAGAATATAAAAATTTCTCGTCTATTTTGTTAAGATTAAAATCAAATTTTTGCAAAAAATAATTTCCAGAAACTTCCTTCAATTGATATAAATTATTTCCTCTTTTGAATGCCCTTAGTTCCATTGAAGTTGTAAGTTTTCCATATTCAGTATTAAAATCTGTTACACTTAAAACTGCTCCTGAATTTAGGTTTAATTTAAACAAAACAAATTTTTTAGTCCCATAGTTTATATCAAGATTGTTCGCAGTTGCTTTAAGAAAAAATCCATTCGGAGTAATCGCAGTAAGAGAATCAAGATCGTCGTGTTGATAATAATAAAGCGTGTTTGGTTCTGCAAAAATTCCTGCAGAATTTCTATCAAGAGTGACTCTCCAAACAAGAGCCAGATTAGAACTATATTTTGTTATAGTAACTTCTTCGGCAGAGGATTCTGGACAATAAGAATCTCTAGTGCATGGCCGATATTTAAATGTATAAAAATTTCCGTCGTCGTCAAACACAGGAGGACCTGAGATGCCCATTCTATTATGCGAAGTCATCACAGGCTGAAACAAATTTTTTCCAGAAGAATCCCAAACAAAAATCTGCAAATTTGTTATAATTGAATCATCATCTACTTGACAAGAAAGAGGAACATTTGAAAGATTTGTAACAAAATTATTTGTTGGCAGGGTTAGAACAACTGAATTCGGATTAAAAAACAACTCTCTTGAAAAATAAAAGATTCCAAAAAAAATCAAGAGAATTAAAACTGCAATTAAAAAAAATTTAGCAAAAAAATTTTTATTTTTATTTAAAGAAACTTTAACTAACCTCTTTTTCAACTTCGCCATATTTGATTATAGAAAATAGGACTTATAAATTTATTTGTGAAAAATAATATATCTCTCTCCTCCAATTTCAAAATCTTTTTCAATTTTCCAATTCATCTCTTTAACAAAATTCTCAAACCAATATCTTTTTACATTAAACTTTGATTTAGACACCAAACTTTTGGTAGCAAAACTCACAACAACTTTTTCAACAAGGGGAACAATTTCTTTTAATAATTTTTTAGAAAAATTTTTTTCAATCATTTCCAAAGAATCCAGAATCTTAAACAAAAAAACCATTCTCGGAGATTTTGTTTCTTCAATTATCTTTTTAATTTTTTCAATTTCAAACAAACTTTCATGAAAAACTTTTCCTTCTATTTTTTCTTTTTCAAAATAATTATTTGTCAAATCAACCAACTGACCAATGGCTTCAACTCCGACATAATTTATTTTTGTTGGAAAAAATTTATAGCTAAATCCGTTTGTTCCGCAACCCAAATCAATCACAGAAATTTTTCTTTTTTCAAAATCTCCGACGAGGATTTCATAAATTTTTTTATAATTTTCAAATCTTTCTTTAGTTGAAATATGTTTTTTCAAAATCCATTCTGGATTTCTTTTTTCAATTAAATTCGGGTTTAATAATTTCAAACTCCCAAATGCAAAAAATGACTTTCTTAGCAAATCTCTGCAGAGTTTTATTTTTTCCTCGTCGCTGGTTTGTCTTTTTTCAAAAATTTTCCAAACCCTTTCAACATCTGTTTTTGGAAGTTGCGAGAATTCTTTTTTTAAAATAATTTTTTTATAAACTTCTTGGTTCATTTCAAAAATTCCTCAATTAATTTTTTATTTCTAACTTCTGGGTGAAACAAAACCCCGTAAATTTTTTTGGCCTTATGTTTAATTGCTTGCGGTATTTTTGAAGAATTAAATTTTATAAAATTTTTTGGCAAAGCAGGATAATTATTATGCAAATGATAAACCTCGTGAGTTTCTTTCAAACTCAAAAATTCTTTTTTAAAATTTTCATTAAAAAATCCAATTTCTGTTTTTGATTTTAATTTTGCTCCAAAAATTAAAGAAATAATTTGCATTCCAGAACAAATTCCAAGAACAGGTTTTTCAAAATTTTTTATCCACTCAAATTCTAAAACATCGTCGAGGAATTGATTATCTTGCAAAGAAGTTCCGCAAATTATTATTTTGTTTGCAAGTTTCAAATCTTTTTCTGAAATATTTTTATAATGTTTTGAAAAAAATTTCAGCCCCCTTTCATTTAAAATATTTTCAATTGGTTTAACAAATTCCAATTCATGAAATTTTTCCCTGCAAGTTGAAATTAACAAAATCATTCAAATTCACCTCTCCAAGAATTTTTTTCTCCGACGACATTTTTCAATTTTACATTTAATTTTTTCTTAAACAGGGGGCAATTCAAAACCAAACTTTCAAATTCTCCGCCTTCGCCAGCAGGATTTATTTTGTATTTTTTTTGCAAATTTTCAATCTCAAAAATAAATTTGTCGTCGAGCTTTCGCCCAATCCAAGTTTTATCAAGAGGATAAGCCCCCACTCCGACGACGATAACTTCAAAATTATTTTCAACCAATTCTTTCAAAAGTTCAACTTGATTTTTTTTCCAAAGCGGATTAAAACATTCTATTTTTAATTCATTACAAATTTTTTGTATTCGCGACGATTGATAAACACTTTCCAAAGCGCCGGTAACGACCCCTTGAATTTTGTATTTTTTTATCGCAAGTTCAATCGCGTTTTTTAAATCCAAAAGTTCTTTTTCTTTTTCGCCCTTTGTCTGATAAATTAAAATCGGCAGATTCATTAATTTCGCTTGCTCTTTTGTCAAATTTATCGTCGGTGTATGAAACATAAAACTATCTTTATTCTTAGAAAAGATAGAAATCAAACAAACAATTTCATGTCCAAATTTTTTTGCTAAATAAGTTGCATAAGTTGAGTCCTTTCCGCCTGAAAACAAAATCCCCAATCTCATAAAAAATAAAAATAAAAAGAGTATAAATATCTATCACAATAATTTTTAAAAATAAGAAAAAGATGAAATATAATGGGAAAAATAATACTTCCAAATAGAACCCCGGATGGAATTGGCGCATAGTGTGAAGGAAATTTTAGTAAGTTAACTCTGCATAAGGATATTAAAGCAAGCCCAGATTATCTTGCAGAAAAATATCCCTCTGAATGGCCATTTGCAGAAAATATTTTCAGAGTTTGGATAAGAGACCCAAGAAAAGAACAAGGACAATTTATAGGTGTTTGTCAAGATGTTCATGGATTAAGCAGATTAATCGGAACACAAACTTCAGACAGATTAACTTTCACAAAAACTTATGGAGAGGATGCAATTACAAAAGACCCCTCCTTAAATCCAAAAAAATACGACGGGATTTTAGGTAGAAGATATCAATGGTTCTATGTAGGAGAATTTAGAGATGTGGCGGGCTTGATAACAAGAGAGGGTGATCTACAAGGAATTCCATTTATAATGAGTTTAAGCCCACATTATAGAATAAGGGGAAATACCCGAGCCCGTTACTGGTAAAAAAATTATTTTATTTTAGTTCAATAATATATTTCAAAAAAATTTATATAATGCAAAATGATTTTCTATTTATGAAAAACCAAAAAATAAATTTTTGTGGGGGAGGGTTAAATTTAAATTTCTCGCGATATCCCCGGAGGCATAAAGAGATATCGCCCTTCAGTATTTTGAGGAAGTTTAAAAGAAACCAGGGGGTTTCTTTTGCCAATTAACGCTCATCCCGAATTTATAATTGCAGAAGGAGAATATTATCAAGCAAAAACTCCAGAAGAAAAAATTGAAAAATTAAAAAAAATGATTTCTCTTGCGCCAGGTCACAAGGGCGGAGAAAATTTGCGCGCGCAATTAAAATTGCGACTGAAAAAACTGCAAGAACAGCAAATAAAAAAGAAAAAGAAAAAGGGCTCGCAAAAAGGAATAAAAAAATCAGATATGCAAGCAATTATCGTCGGTAAAACAAATTCTGGAAAGTCATCGTTATTAAAAATTTTGACAAACGCAAATCCAACTATTTCAAGTGTTCAGTTTCAAACCAAAGAACCGCAAATCGGAATGATGAATTACGCAACAACTCAAATTCAGATAATTGAAAATCCTGCAATTGATTCCCCCGACTATGATAGAGGAATTACAAACACCGCAGATACAATAATTTTAATCGCAACAAATCTGGAAGACATTGAAAAAATTTCAGCAGAATTAAAAACTACTGACAAAAAAAAGATAATCGTGTTTAACAAAATTGACTTGCTGGATTCAGAACAAAAAAGAAAATTAGAAGCAACTCTTAATTCAAAAAAATATAATTATGTTTTGATTTCTACAAAAACAGAAGATGGAATTGAAATTCTTAAGGGAAAAATTTTTCAAAGTTTTGATAAAATTCGGGTTTACACAAAAGAGCCAGAAAAAAAAGAACCAGACAGAAACAAACCGGTAATTCTTTTGCCAAACAGTTCTGTCAAAGACGTCGCTGAAAAAATTTTACACGGATTTTCAAACAGAGTAAAACAAACAAAAATCTGGGGACCTTCTGCAAAATTTTCAGGACAAAAAGTCGGACTAAATCACAAATTAAAAGATAATGATATTGTGGAATTTAAAACAAAGTAAATATTTCAATACGATAATTCATTTAAATGAAAAAGTATTTATCCCTTAATGGACGAGAAAAATAAAAAAATATTTTTTTGGATTATCAATATGGTTCTTTCAAGTGTAATGATAAATCTTGGTTTGCTAATTATAAATCAAAGTAAGATAATTGCATTAATAACCCTATTCAACGGAGTTGCATTATTATATTTTTCATTTTATGCGCATCAAATAAAAATAAATGAAGAAAGAATAAAAGAAATTAGAGATTGGATTGAAGAAAAAGAAGAAGTATTAAATACTCTCAAGGATATTGCAATATTAAAAAAGATTAGTAAGATAAAATGAATAAAAAAGCCAGATTTACTTCAGGAGATATGTTAGAAATAATAAAGATAATAATTCTCGCAATAATTGGAATAATCATAATCAAAGCGCTTTTATTTACTTAAAGACATTTTACCGACGATAAAACTAACAACTTCTCATACAGGTTCCAGCAGGAACTCCGTAAGTTTTAGTTTGTGTGCATTGAGTATTTGAAAAAGAAGTTAAAGATGAAGAAGAATAAATATCATATCTTAAATTTTTGCAAGAATTTAAATTATTTGAAGCAGTGAAATTAGAACTCCTCAAATACAATCCATAATAAGCATTATTGATAGAAGTAATATTTGTTATTGTCAAATTTTTTGATAGAGATGAATAGATGCCATACTTATTTGAAATAAAATTAGAGGAAGAAATTGAAATTTGGTTTGCTCCGTCAACATTTACCCCAACACCCATTTTAGAAATAGCGCAATTTTTTATTTGAGTTCCATTTGAATTTTTATTTAAATAAATCCCATAACCATTTCCATCATAAATATTTTTTGAAATTAAATAATTTTGACAATCAAAAATTTTATTTGAAAGAGGTTGAGAAATGCAAGTCCCAGAAGAAATGTTTAGATTATTTGTTAGTTTTACAACCTCGCAACTTAAATTTTTTAATTGAGTTGTGCAAGATGCGCAAGAGTTGCAGGTGCAAATATTAGAAGAGGATACAATTGGTTGAAATATTTTTAAAAAAGGATATCCTTTATTAAGGAAGTAATCCATTTCCCAGAGATTTTCAAAGTCCCAACCTGCAACTAAGAATGTATTTAATTTTTTCATTTCTTCTGTTGTTTTTCCTATTCCTCCTTCAGAAGTTATTTGATTAGAGGTATTAATATCCCAGAATGAATTAAAAAATATTGAGGGTTCCCTTCGTGAAGCAGAACCAACAAGCCCGCCTACGCCAGGAAGAACATTTTCTTGAGAAACATACCCACTTGAATAACAGTGAAATATAGATTGAAATTGAAGTCGCCCGGCAAAACCGCCGACAGAGGCAGAATGATAAGGGTAATCTGACGGAAGTGATGACGCCACATTCCCTCCCGAATAAGAGTTAGAAATATTTAGATAATATCCATTACCTACTAAACCCCCTATTGCTCCTCCACCAGATACATTTCCTGAAGCAAAAGATTCTATAATCTCGGTTCCACTTCCACCATCACCTATCAATCCGCCAACATAATAACTCCCAAATACATTTCCAGAGCTATATGAATTTTTTATTATTCCACCATATTGGCCCCCTACAAGACCCCCCACAATAAATTTGCCTTTATTAATAACATTCCCGATTGAATAAGAACCGATAATCTGCCCATGTGATTCTCCGACAAGACCACCAATACTTTGAGATGAATTACGATTTTGGGCAGTTCCGATTACATTAACTTCTGAACTAGAATTAAAAATTATCCCATTAGTACCGAGGTAACTCACTAAACCTCCAACATAAAAATTATGACCAATTACACTTCCTGAGACATATGAATTAGAAATTATGCCTCTTTTTAAATAAGGAGTTATACCTCCGATATAAGCATACCAAGAACTTAAGTTTACATTAACCAATCTAACATTAGAAATATTTATTTCATTTGAAAGCAACCCAAATAACCCCACCCAACCGGAACCAACTGCACCTCCGGAACTGTATAAATTTATAATTTCAAATTCATTTCCATTGAAAAAAGAGATAACATTCTTGCCTCTAATTTGAGAAAGAGGAGTAAATCCATTACCGCTATTCCAATTAATAGTATCGGAACAATCAATGTCGTTTGTTATAATATAACTTAAGGCGGTATAGGTTAAATCCGAAACGAGACCCATATTCTGTAATTCAGTGCAATTAGAAATCGGAATTGGTTCTTGCATCATCTCTAAAAATACCAAATTGATTAAGCGACTGAAAGTAGCACCTTCAAAAACAAATGAAATATTAAAAATATATGCCCCTTTTTTATTATTTAATGCAGAAATCTTAAATTGTGCAAGAATCCCTTTACTACCAATAATATTAATCCCCTCTGTTCTCCAGATAGTTTCATTTTCTTTTTTGTATTGAACAGATAAAGAGGTATAGTTTTGTTCAAAAAAACCTTTAAAATCTATTAGTTCATTTTGATCTAATCTAAAATAATCATTGTTTTGGGGCATATCTAATCTAAAGTAAAAATAAGGTTCTTGAATATATCTAATGGGCTCATTCAAACTAACAAAAGCACTGAGATTAATAATTCCCGCCCCTTGTTCTATTTGAGATAATCCCAAATCTTCAGCAGTATTTTTCAAAGAAGATTTTATTTCTTCCGGAGTCCAATCAGGGTGGGCTTGTTTTATTAATGCAATTGCTCCTGCAACGTGTGGCGTCGCCATACTTGTTCCTGAAATTGCTATATGTTTATCATCCAAACATTTTTTATCGCTCCACGCAGAATCCCATTCTGCTGCGCAAATATTTACCCCTGGCGCAACAACATCTGGTTTAATAATTACCTTTTCATTCCCATTTTCGTCTGTCCAGAAAACAGGCCCGCGAGAACTAAAACTTGCAAGATTATTATTTTTATCAATTGCCCCGACAGTTATCGCCTTTCTTGCTGTTCCAGGAGAACCAATTGTTTGTTCATTTGGTCCAGAATTTCCAGCAGCAATAACTGCAACAACTCCTGAATTAACTGCATTATCAATTGCAATGCTCATTGGGTCGTCTGGATTTCCAGGACCACCCAAACTTAAACTAATTATATCTAATTTATCTGAAAAATCTCCATCTTGATTTGGATCAAGAGATCTTTCAATTGCAGAGATTATCACAGATTCATAAGAGCGAGGAAATACTTTATACGCATAAATTTTTGCATCAGGCGCAACTCCTTTTAAAATTCCATTTCCTGCAACAGTTGCAGCAACATGCGTTCCGTGCCCCATATAATCCATAGGATCATCGTCGTTGTCTGAGAAGTCATAACCTCTGACAACCTTTTCACATTCTCTTGCTAAAAATTCTTCACTTGTACATTCACCCAAATCCTCATGAGTATAATCAACACCAGTATCAATAATTCCAATTGTAACTCCTTTTCCAGTTAAACATTCTTTTCCCGATGATAAACAATCATTTCCATCTGCATCTAATTGTCCTGCTAAAATTCCATCCTGAATTAAAGGAACAGAATCCATTAAAGTTGTATTAACTTCGTAATTTGGAAAGACCCTTTTCACACTTTTAATTTCTTTAATTGCTTTTGCTTCTTCGTCAGAAATATCTAAAACAACACCATTAAATGCAGTATAAAATTCTGACATAAAAATTCCATCGTAAAATGATTTTGAATTTGACTTTGTTGCAATTCCTTTTTCTTTAAATTTTAAATAAATGTCTTCTTTAAATAATTCATGTCCTGCTTGAAGATTTGTTTTATATTTTTTTGTCTCAGTTAAGATTTCTTGCTTTGTTGCCTTTGATTTTTCTAAATTTAATTTTTTAGGAATTACTGGCTCGGTTTCAAATTCAATTATATAACCATTGTAATCGGGAATTGGGTTTCTTAAATCTCCATTAAAATAAGTTTGCATTTCTGAAAAAACATTTCCTAAATTATTTTCCAAATTTTCTTCAGGACTCATCCTCGCATCATTTTCAAAAATATTAAAAGGATTTAACAAAATCGCAGAGATAATTAAAACAAAAACAGCAATAATTAAAGTAACAAATGTTTTCAACCTCTTTCCCATAATAATAATAATAATAATAATCTGCTTTAAAAACATTTTGACTTTTCAAGAATTAAATCAACCCAACAAATTCTTTTTTAACTTCTCTAAATGTCTCTTTATTTACTCTGCCGATTTTTTTAATTATAATTTCTTGTTCTAAATTAAATAATTTATCCACTTTAATTTTGCTTTTAACAGGAATTTTTCCCTCGATTAAATTAGAGTTATCAATAAATATTGAATATTTAGAATTTTTTAGATTAGAAGTAATTCCGCAAACAAGAACATCGTCGCACTCGTTTAAATAAGAATTTTTTGACAAAATTAAAACAGGTCTTTGTCTTATCTCTTTTAAATTAGAAAACGGAAAAGGGACAACTGCAATATCTCCTTGATTAAATGTTATTCCAGATTTCATCTTCTTTATTATTCCAAAGTTTATTTGCAACTTTTTCAGAATGTTTTAACAAATCTTTAAAATCCTCTTTTTTTATTTTTTTTAAACAAAGAGTTTTCCCATACCTAATTGCAATTAGTTCGTCTCCAACAGAAATCCCAACCGATTTTCTAACTTCGACAGGAATTGAAATCTGTCCCTTATCTGTAACTCGAATTATTCTTGTTTCCATAAAGAAGTAAGAATTTCCTTACTTTTAAACGTTTCTTCTTCACCAAAAATTTTAATCAACCCACTTTTCTCTAATAGGTTTTATAATTTTTTCCAAATATTCTGCAACAGAATTTTTTAAATCAAGCGGATGAATTTTACCCTCAACAAATTGTTCTTCTAAGTCCTCATAATTTTTTAAAATTAAATTTCCACCGAATTTTTCAGGACGTTTGATTTCAAAATTTTCTATTCTTGGAAAAATAATTAATCTTGCAATTTGCAAAATAGGATTTTCGCTTTTTATTTTTTCTGGGCAATACGCGTTTTTAATTGTCTTTTTTATTTCTTCATAAGAATCTGTAACAGAAATTCCAGAGCCGGGAATTGACTTTGACATTTTTTGTCCAGGTCCTTTTAACGAAGTTATCAATGGCGTGTGCAGGGCAATAAAATTATATTTTAAAATATCTTTCATATCTTTTCCAATCATATGAACTTTTCTTTGTTCAAGTCCGCCTTCAGCAACATCAACTTTCAAATGTTTTATATCCACAACTTGCATCAACGGATAAAGCAATTGCGAAATTGTCGCGTTCTCAACATCTCTTGCAATTTCTTGCATGCTTCGCAAACCGCGATTTATCGTCGACGATTGAGCCAGTCGCATTACATCTAATTGATATTCTTTTTTAAATTGAAAATCACTTCCTAAAATAACTTCTGCATTTAATCCAATCGCTTTAATTGTTTTTCTCCAGTTTTCAACCTCTCTTTTTATATCTTCTTCTGTTCCTTTTCTATTCAAAAACGCGTGAACATCTGCTAAAAGAATTTTAATTTCAAAGCCAGCTTTTTCTAAATCAATTAGTTTTGTAATTGTAACAAAATGTCCAAGATGCATTGGCCCGTTTGGTTCATAACCGCAATACACAGAAGGTCTTTTTTTTGTCTTAATTAATTTTTTAATTTCTTCAAGAGTAATAATCTCCTCGGTATTTCTCTTAATCAAATCTAATTTTTCTTCAACACTCAAATTTTTCATAACAAAATAAGTTTTTATTTAGTTTTAAATTTATTGATTAAATCAGTATCTCTGAATAGCCATAAAAAATCGTTGCAGTTTTTTTGCAATAAAGAAATTGCTTAAAATTTTTGCATCTCAATCACAGCAAGCTACGAATTATTGCGCAAATTTTTTTCTAAGCAAACCCGCAACACAGAAAACAATCTCCAATTTATTTTCTCCGTCGATGTTTTCTGTTCTCTCCAAATCTGAGAATGAATAAAAAAAGATTTGGAGATTTTCTATCCCCCTAAAAAATAAGATATTTTTTCTTGGCCCAAAAATCCAATGGATTTTTTGGTTTCAATTTGTTTCGTAGCAAGCTACGGGGATTAACCCAAATTAAAAATAAAGAAATTGCTTAAAATTTTCGCATCTCAATCACAGCAAGTTATCTGGGTCTTGCGAAAATTTTTTGCTATGCAACCAGCAATTTTTATCTCTCGCCAAATTTCTTTATTTGTCAGTTAATTGGATAATGCCAGAAAATACCGACGACAAAGTTAATTATTTTTTGCATAAATCAAAATTGAATTTTAAAAACCTATTTTGCAAACTTCTCTACAACACCTACACAATATTTAAAAGGGGATGTTGAAATGTTATAAAATGAACGATCTTGCTAGAACAATAAAAATATTCAAGAAGAATCCACAATTTGAGATTCAAGATGTTTTAGCGAATTTTTCAGGGAGAGCTGGTTTAGAGTTATATTTACCTGAAGTTAGATATGATGCCTTAACTGAATTTTACGGATTGTCAAAAAATGATTTCAGAGAAAAAGTTGCAGTCCTTGCAAATCCGACAGCACTTCAAGAGGAGATTGCCCCCTACCTGATTAATTGGGTTACATCTGTTGATGTTCGAGCTGCGAATGCAAGAAAACTTGGAGATGTTGAACCTTTTTTTCAACTTGCAGCAATCGGAGTAACTGTAACAAGAGACAATCAAATTGTTCTCGGGGTGCGTGGAGGGGCTATAACTCCGGAAAGAGTTCAGCAATATGCATCCGGATTATATGGATGCGCTCCTGGGGGAAGCGTTACATTTAAACCAGAATATAAAGTTGATCCAATAACAGATACAATGGCAAATGAATTCCGTGAAGAGTTGGGAAATTTTGAAATTAAGGACTCAAAAGTTATCGGGGTCTTTGAAGCATATCGTCCTGGACCGACAGGAATAAAGTTTGTTGGAGAAATAAGGACAGATGCCACTTTTAAACAAATTCAAGATTATAATTCTCGGGCAAATAAGTGGGAAGAAAAACTTAAATCAGACGGGGCATTAAGACAAGAAATAGACAATACACTCGCGACAATGGGTTTGCCGACAGATGCATGGGAACATTCCAGTTTAATAGGGATTTTAAACAATAGAAA
>CAYVCF010000016.1:0-1945 GCA_964450135.1 Candidatus Woesearchaeota archaeon | reverse complement strand
TTATTTTTGATAAATATTTACCACAAGATAATCTAAAAAGAATTCTTAAGGAAGAATCTTCTCGTTTCTCTGGAATAGGAGCAGGCGCACTAACAATTTACCTTCTCAAAAATTTTAGCCAATAATTAATTTAGTTTTAAATTTATTGTCTATTTGGATCTAAATATGCCCCCAGATTTCCTCTTACAACGCCTGCATAATTTTCTGCTCTTTTTTTTAATTCTTCTTCAGAATAAGGGTCTTGACTTAAATTTCTCTCTCCATTTTCAGGAACTACAAAATCTTTTTTATTAATCCTCGCCATCAAACAATGTTTTCCTGCTGTTGTGTCTGTAAAATTCCAAAATCTTGCTTTTTCTCGTCGAGATTCTCCTGGTTTAAAATGAATACAAACAGAATAAGAAATTTGTCTCAATTCATCCAAACGATGAACCATCACTTCAATATTTTTACAATTCATAAATTTAAATTTCCTTTGCTTTTTTAAAGATTTGTATACAGAAAAAGATATCTAACCACTATTAAATAATAACAAAAGAAAGATTTAAATAACCCAAATGCTTGTAAAGAATATGGGGATAAAAAATTTAATTAGAAAAAACCTTCCGCTTGTTTTAT
This sequence comes from Candidatus Woesearchaeota archaeon, assembly GCA_964450135.1. Lineage (GTDB taxonomy): Archaea > Nanobdellota > Nanobdellia > Pacearchaeales > GW2011-AR1 > CAYVCF01. The sequence goes on along the minus strand of CAYVCF010000016.1, from coordinate 1,327 downwards.
TAGTTGGGACTTTATGCGGATTTAAATATTTAGAAGGAAAAATTGCAGAAAAAATAGAACAAGAATATCAAAGAGAAAAGATTGAAATGCAAATTCCAATAGAATATCCTGAAATTCCCAAACAAAATTTATTGGTTTCTCCTGAACAAGATCAAGAATATCGTGAAATGATTTTATACGGAAATCCTTTTGACAGCGAATCTGGATTAAGAATTGCTGGAACTTTTGACGAATACGAAGATTAAACTATTTATATTTGTCGTCGAGAAACAATTCTAAAAAATAATAATTCCAAAAATAAAGAAATTGCTTAAAATTTTGCATCTTAATCGCAACAAGTTGCGGGGTATTAACCCAAATTAAAAATAAAAGAAGATAAATGGCAAACAAAAGAGATAATCAAAGCATGATTAAATTTCAATTCTAAAAGTTGTTTGTAAATAAATGATTCAACAATAACCACTAAAATTTCTCCAACATAAATATAATAATTAGATAAAATATACGACGGCAAAATAAACCAGAGATAAGGAAGCGTCAATGCAGAAGCAATTATTCCAGCAAAAATTATTTTTTGAAAAGAAAAAATAAATTTACCGACGACAAAAGAATTTAATTTGGCAATGTCGTGCAATTTGATTTAATTGATAGTATCTCTGGCTCCGCCGAAAATCTAATTAATTGTAACTTGCAAATTTTATTTCACATTAATTTAAAAATTATGAGCTCCAAGATAAAAACCCATTTATATATTAAAAATTTCGGTGCGGAGAAATTAAGCAAAGCAAATTTCGGAGCAGGCATTATTAGCGACGAAGTCGCCAAATTTTTCTCTTACTCTGCCTAAAGAATATGAAAATTAAATTATCTCAACAAATTATTTTTTCACTTCTCTAAATATCTCTTTATTAGAATTATCCCAAATTTCATCTTCCCGATTATTCCAAAGTTTATTCGCAACTTTTTCAGAGTGTTTTAACAAATCTTTAAAATTATCCATATCAAAAAAAAGTAATTTTCTTTTTAAATTTAATTCACCAAAAAAATTTTAAATTGCTTTTCTTTATTTTATTATGCTAATTCAAATTATTCTTTTTATTTTTCTTGGAATTTTTTCTGGAACAATTTCTGGTTTAATCCCCGGAATTCACATAAACCTCGTCGCGGTTTTTCTTGTCTCGCTTTCAACAAATTTATTTTATTCCACTAATCCGATTTATTTTGTAATTTTTATAACTGCATTGGCAATCACTCACACCTTTCTTGATTTTGTTCCGTCAATTTTTTTAGGCGCCCCTGATTCAGACACAGAATTAAGCGTTCTTCC
>CAYVCF010000015.1:0-16890 GCA_964450135.1 Candidatus Woesearchaeota archaeon | reverse complement strand
CAAAAATATTTTTGCAAACTTTATGGAAAATTCCCGACGACAAAGTTGATTATTTCTGCATAAATCAAAATTAAAATCAAAAAATATATTTTTACAAACTTCTCTAAAAGAAAGGTTGTTGCTAAAATCGAGCAAGAATGATTCTCACATTTTACTCCAATTTTTTGAAGAAAAGAATAAAGTGCGTAATATTATTTAAAAATTGAGCAAGAAGAAAAAATAAAAGAAATGCTGAGAGAAGCAAAAATTTTTGTATCTTATTTTGACGAGTTTGTTTCTGAATTAGATAAAAAAGAAATTGATGAATACAGGAAAAAAATTTCCGAAGAATGATTTTATTTAAACCTTCCCTTTACACTAAAGAATGAAACAAAAAAGAAAATTCCAAAACTACTGCAAGTTCCTTCTGTCCCAGTACATTCCACCCAAAAACATTTTTACTAAGAAATATAAATAATTCATTCAACCACAAATCTTACATCTCTTTCTTTTGCCCTTTTATTCCCAAAATTTTTAAAAAAATCGCAAAACTCCGACGAGAATCTGTCTCTCCCTGAATTAATTGCATTAACTTTTATCTCTCCAATTGCCTTATAATTCCATGTTTCTCTGTAAGGATTAAAATAAAAATACCCAATAATTTCGGCTTTTCTTTCTCCCCCAGATAATCCACTATACCTCAAGGGGTCAATAAAAGCGCATTTTTGTAAATTTTCATTTGCTTTTGAAGAATCCATTAAATCTAATCCAATAAAATGAGGATATGCTCTTTGTTCATAATTGTCAACGAGAAAACAAAATTTTTCTCTTTCTTTTTCTGAAAAAACATTTGTTAAAACATGTTTACCAAATTGCTGAGAAAATCCGCTCATAGAATACCAATTAATAAATTTTAAATCTGGATGAATCAAAATTGTTTTTGTTTCTGGTAAATAATCTGTCTCACCTTTTCCCAATTTTGAAGAAAATTTTATAGTTAATTCATCAACGAATTTTCTTGGAACATTTGCTTCGCAAAGATATTGATTAAATCTTTCTGCAACTTCTTCAACAGAAAGTTTATTTGATTGTTCAACTCTTGTTTTTGTATCCGCAGAATTTACTAAAACATTTTGTCGAGGTGAAATGCACCCCCCCATACCTGCGATTAGACAAAGCCCTGCTAAAGTTTTTCCAAATGATTTTAATCTCATATAACCACTAAAAAGTAGGTATTTATAAACTTTTCTAAAACATCTCAAAAGTTTTATAACCCCCATTAAATTTTATCAATTATGGAATTTCTAAATAATATTGCTCCAAGAGAATATCAGGAAAAAATTTTTGAAAAATGCACGGAGAAAAATTGTCTTGTTGTTCTTCCGACAGGAATTGGAAAAACTTTGATCGCGCTTATGCTCGCGATTCATAGAATGAAAAAATTTCCAGGACAAAAAATTCTTTTTCTTGCGCCAACAAAACCCCTTGCAGAACAACACTTGATTTATTTTAAAAAAAACTTGCCAGAACTTTTTGCTGAGATGGATTTATTTACAGGAAAAGTTGAATCGGAAAAGAGAAAAAAAATTTGGCAAAACGCAGATATAATTTTTTCAACCCCGCAATGCATCGCAAATGATTTAAAAAAAAATTTATATGATCTAAAAGAAGTTTGTCTTCTTGTTGAAGATGAAGCCCACAGGTGCATTAAAAATTATGATTATAATTTTGTCGCAAGAGAATATATTTTGCAATCGCAAAATCCGAGAATACTTGGACTAACAGCTTCGCCTGGAAGCGAGACAAATAAAATTTTAGAAATCTGCAAAAATCTTTCAATAGAACATGTTGAGATACGAACTCGCGAAAGCGAAGATGTAAAACAATATTTGCAAGAATTGGAAATTGAAAAAATAAAAGTAGAATTCCCGTCGGAGTTTGAAGAAATAAGACAGGTCTTAAAAAAACTTTTTGAAAATTATGTTGAAGAATTAAGAACTCGGAGAGTTTTGTTCACGCCAGCAACAAAAACCGAATTATTAAAATTGCAAAAAAAAATGTCTATGAGTTTGGCAGGACAAAACAAAAATTTTAATTATATGCTTGCAATGAGTTCATGTGCACAAGCAATAAAAATTCAGCACGGATTAGAATTGCTGGAGACCCAAACACTTGATTCATTCAATAGTTATTTAAAAAAAATTTTTGAACAGGCCTCAAAAAAACAAAGCAAAGGAGTTGTAAAATTAGTCAGCAAACCAGAATTTAATTTTGTTTACATTAGGACAAATGAACTGCTTTCAAAAAATCAAGAACATCCAAAATTAAAAAAACTGCAGGAAATAGTTCAGAACGAAAAAAAAGAAAATCCGAAATTAAAGATAATTATTTTTACGCAATTTAGAGAAACAGCTACGATAATTTCAAAAGGACTAAATAAAATTCCAGAAATAAATTCTAAGGTCTTTGTAGGACAAGCAAAAAAAACAAGCACAAATAATAAAGGCGAAGATACTACAACAGGTCTAAATCAAAAACAACAAAGAAAAATTATTGAAGAATTTTCAGAAGGGAAAATAAATGTTCTTGTTGCGACTTCAATCGCAGAAGAAGGCCTGGACATCCCAGAAGTCAATGCAGTAATTTTTTACGAACCAATTCCGTCTGCAATCAGGAGCATTCAGCGTCGGGGAAGAACTGCAAGATTAATGAAAGGAAAATTAATTATGTTAATAACAAAAAACACAAGAGACGAAACTTTTTATTATGTTTCTCGTTCGCGCGAGAAAAAGATGGAAAAAATAATTCATTCAATAAATGAAAAATTAAATCAAAAAGAAAATAAGGTTGTTAAGAAAACCGAAGAACAAGAATTAAAGGAAAATTTTAAAAAAACCGAAGAACAAAAAAAAGAAATAAAAGATTTGCAGAAAAAATTAATATGAAAACAATCCACATCAAACCAATTTCAGATATTTTTTCAAAATCAAAAACCCAAATAAAAAAAGAAGAAGAGAAAATAAAAATTATTGCTGACTATCGCGAGAAAAATTCTCTTGTTCCGTCAGAACTTTCAAAATTAAATATTGAAACAGAATTCAAAGAATTAAAAATAGGGGATTTTATCGTCGGAGGAATTGCAATTGAAAGAAAAACTGTTTCTGACTTTATTTCATCAATGTTAAACAGAAGGTTGCTCAGACAACTTGAAGAAATTAAGCAATATGAAAATAGATTATTGATTATAGAAGGAATTGACGAACAGGAAATTTATTCTGATGAAGAAACAAAAATGAATCCAAATTCAGTAAGGGGTTTTTTGCTTTCAATTTTATTAAGATACAAAATCCCTATCTTGTTTACAAAGGACTATAAAGACACTGCAAAATTCATTAGGATAATTGCAAATAAAAAAACAAGTTCTGAACTTTCTTTAAATGTAAAAAAGAAATCTTTAAATTCAGAAGAACAAAAAAGATTTATCTTGGAAGGTTTTCCAGGAATTGGTCCAACAACTTCAAAAAAACTTATTGAAGAATTCAAAACACTAAAAAATATTTTTAATTCCAGCGACGAAGAATTGGAAAAAATTCTTGGAAAAAAATCACAAGGATTTAAAAAAATTATTGAAGATTAAAAATAATTATTTTAATCTAGCAAGAAAAGACCACCAAGGTTTGTCAATTGAAATCACTTCTCCATTTTCAACATCAACATAAGTTAAAATTTTTGCATCAACATTAAAGATAAATAAAAATTTACCTTCTTTTACAGATTCAATTTCGTAAAGAACTTTCTCCTCTGATTCAATTACATTAACCCCTTCAATTGTATTTTCCCCAACAAGATTATTTGTAGATTGAATTGCTTCTTCAGGAGTGATTTTTATTTCAACTTGTTCGCCATTGCTATGAGTTGCATAAACTTTTTCTTCTGATTCACTAATTGGAATCTGCGATGAAACCTCATTGTTTTCACTGATAATTTTAGATTTGTCTTCTGAAGAAATACTAATTTTTTTTGGAGAGTTAGGAGTATTTTTTCTTATTCCAGAACTTCCGCCTCCCCCTCCCCCTCCTCCACTTGAAGAAATTGAATCGTTTGTTACGCTTTCATTAATTGTTGTATTTGTTTGAGTGGTTTTATTTACACATGCTCCCTCTTTACAAGAATATGCTAAACCATATTGCGCTGAACAACTGCTAAGTGTAGAAACACTGCACAAATTATTTACACAACTCCAATCTTGAACTGAACCATTAACACATTCGTCCTCATGAATTCCAAGTGAATCGTTGCAGATTCCTTGAATAAGATAATTTTTTCCTCCGTCGGAATCTGTGCAGGTTGGTATTGTTTGATTTAAACAAATTCCATTTAAGCACCCATTTGAACAATAAGTTGTAGAGTTCCATTCTAAACAAGAATCTGAATCAAAGTTTCCGCAAGTTTTTATATAATTTCCATTGCAGGATTTTTGTCCAGAAGAATTGCAGTCATTTGTGCAATTAACTGTTTCTCCAGAAGGAGAATCATTTTCAGAAGAAGCAATTAGTTCATCAGAAGAAATAATCTCTTCAGGAACAGAAAAGGGAAAACGTTGAGAGAAAACCGCAGGTTGTCTTCATTTTCATAAAACCTCGCTCAAAATTTTTGCCCCTAATTTCAAAGTGATATCATTAAACTTCTTATCTTTTTCAGAATTTATTTCAACAATATCCATTGCCCTCAAAGTTTTAATTTTACTCAATCTTTGAAAAATATAAATTAGTTGTCTGCTTGTCATTCCCCCAGAATCTGAAAAAAAACAAGACGGAGCAAAAATTTCATCTGCAACACTTAAGTCCAGAGAAACATATGTCTCTTTTCCATTGCAAAATTCCATCAAAGTGTCTGCGATATTGTCAATATCTTCTTCAATTGAATTAATATTTATTTGTTTTATTTTTTTCTCAGATAAAAATTTTAATTCTTCTAAACTATAATTTCTTATTCCAACAAGAATAATATTCTCCGTCGGGAAACTCTGTTTTATAATTTCTCCAAGCCATTCTTCGTTTGTTGAAAAATTTTTTCTTTTAGATTTACAATTAGGACAAGAATCAAAAACAATCAAACAAGGAATTTTTTTCTGTTGAGAGCAATATTCTAAAAAGACCTTTGTTAAAGAATAAGAAATAGAATGGTCTCCGCCTAAAAAAATGGTTTTTAGTTTTGTTTCAAAAATTTTCAAAGCATTTTCATAAATTAATTTATTTGTCAATTCTAAATCAGAATTATCAAGATGAATTTCTTCCAAATCCAAAAGTTCAAAATTAATTGGTTTTTTCTGCTCGTTCACAGAAATTTTTTTCAAATATTTCAGAATTTCATTTCCTGCTTTTGCGCAACCCAAGTCACTTTCAGAGTTATTCACTCCTGGAACTTTTACAATAAAAACCATAAAAATAAATTGAAGAGAAGTTTAAAAGTTTTGCTAATTTTTCGTCGGTGTTTTAAAAAATCAACAAACTCCAAACAAGAAACACAATATAGAATTTATCCAGCCCTTAATAGTATCAATAATTGAAATGAATAAACTTTCCGACGGCTCGGGTAAATTCATCTTATAATTTTGTGTTAAATTAACAGAATTGTTTACATTTAAAACTTCCCAAGCCATAGTGTTAGTATTATACGAAATATTAGAAAAATCTATACTAACAAAATATTTTTCGTCGTTGAGAAAAGTAAAATTCTGTCTTTCAGGCGGACAAAGAGTTCCATTAATTCTAAATGGGATGTTTCCTCCTTGATTATCTATTTTCCAAGTGCAAAATAAATAAGTTCTTTCTAAACCAGAAGTATCTAATTGAATAGTTGAATTTAATTGAGGCAACCACCGAAATTCATTTGGCTGAACCGGGATGTTTGAATTATTAATTAATTCGTAATAAATTTTTAATTTTGGTTTATAATCGCTTATAGAATTTTCTGTGCTTGAACCAAATGTTAATGAATTAGCATTGCTTCCAATTATTAATGTTCCAGAATCATATTTTGTATCTGGAATTATATTTGAATTAATATCATTCAATCTTATAGTAACATATCTATTTCCTTCTGTAATTGCTTTTTTAATTAGGTTATTTATTGGTATTTCATATCTAAAAGTTGGTGTAGGAGATGTCCATTGATAATTTATTTCTAAACTTATTGGTTGATTAAAAATTAAAGAAACAAAGTCACTGGATAGATTTATACTTTGATTTTGTATTAATCCAATTTTCATGTTTGGAGCTAAAACCCCCCCAATAACTGCTAAAGATAAATTGGATTTAATAGAATATAAGTCAATTGAATTATCATTAAAATAATTATTTAAATCAAAAGTTATAAATGAATAATAGTCAAAGGGTATTGAATTATTGTTTAAAAAAACATCCCCTGAAATATTTTTCTCATCAAACACAACTTCATTTGCACTGACTAATCCAAGCATTAAGAGAGAGAGAGACAAAATCACCAATTCTTTTTTCATTTTACAACAAAATAGCTGAAGTTTATAAATAAATAGGGGAAAGAAAATACTATATCAAAAAATAGCATATTAAAAAATATCTTTTTCAAAAGTAGTTTAATAAACACAAATTGTCGTCGTCAAAACAAGAAAAAATAATTTTCAATTATTGCAAAAAGATAATCTAAAAAAATAAAATCCAATAATTAAACTGCGAGAACCCAGAGCAAAAATTTTTCTTTACATTGAAAATTTCTCAAAACAATTTCATTTGAATTAAAAATAAGTTTGAAAAATTACCTCGCCAAATAAATAATAGTTGGAGTAATTAAGCAAGAAGTTAAAGCTCCATCAAGAATCTCTCGGAAACTTAATGGTTTTTGTAATTCATAATGAATTTCAACAACTTTTCCTTGAGAAGATTTAATCCAAACAGGAACTTGTTTAGGAGTTTGATAGCTTGTGCATCCAGATAAAAGAACTGCTCCTGCTACAGCTAAAAAAGTTTTTCTATTAAAAAGAGTTTCTAAATTTTTCATAATAAATAAAAGAAATAATAGTATTTAAACTTTTCTTTTTAACCACTTAAAAGGAATTACTAAAATCATTCAGGCACCAGAACAAAAAAACTAAAATTATTTATTGCATTTTCGCGATCTCTTTTACATCGCTTAATTTAACTGAGTTTATATTTTTTTCAAACTCATAAAAATATTTTTTATTTTCCCCTTTTCTATCAGATTTATAATTTTTCCAAATATTCTGTTACAGAATTTCCAAATTATTTTCCCCTTAACAATTTAACCATATCTCACAGGAACAGAAATTTGGTTTTTCTTTTTAGTATATTCAACAAAGAAAATAATTAAAACAATTAAGAAAATTAAAATTATAACCGAAATTAAAACATAAAAAATTATTTTTCCTTTTTCAGTTGGAGTTTTTCCAGTTTCACCGCTTGCATTTGTGGTTGTTGTGGTAGTTGTTGTTTGCGAAGAACATGCTCTCGGAGATTGCGAAGGCATCCCAGTTAGATTGTTGCAATTGTTTAAATCAACGCAGTCATAAGTTTGAATATTGTTATTGCAATTTGACCAAACACAATTCCAGCGTTGAGAACAAGATGCAGTATCGTCGTCATTGTCATTAGAATTTGTTATCTGAATAAAATTAATTAATTCTTTAATTGCAGAATTTTTTAAACCTGAAACAGAAAAAAAAGAACCTGCAACAATACATTTAAATTTGCTATTATTTCCAGGACATTTCACCCAATATTCTTTTGAACCAGTGCATTTATCGCTAAAATCACCCATATCTAAAATTTCTTTATCTTTTACACAAACATATTCGCTATCTGACTCAACTTTTTCAACTAAAAAAGTTTTATTGATATCTGTTAATCCGTCGACGATTAAATAACCAAAGTCAGAACTTGAACGCTGTTTTTCCAAATAAATATTTTTCAAATTCAAGGCAGGATCATCTTCAAAGTCATAATCAAAAGATAAGATTATATTTTCATCTTCATCCATAAATTCAACTTCATATTCATCGTCAGCATAATCTTTTGACCAGTTGAATTTTCTTCCGTCAATATATATTTTCAAACTATCAATTCTTAAAGTTCTGACATCAGAAATATTTCCAATAATCCCATTTGAATTAAAATCGCAATCATATGTCTCATTTGCTTTTTTCAAACTGCAATTTGTATCTTCATACCAAACAACTCGCGTGTCATTTATAATACAGGACTCATTATGCTGAACCCAAACTGAATTGCAACCTGGCTGAACACATGCTCCATCTTGACAAACTAAACTTCCAGAACACAAACTTCCTTCGTCCATTAAATTATCGCAATCATTATCTATGTTATCGCAGATTTCAGTTTTAGAGGGATTAATTGTAAAATTAGAATCATTGCAATCATTTCCGATTGCATTTCTGCAATTTGTGGGAACACAATTAAATAAATTGCAGTTGCCGTCGACATTTTTATCAAAATAAGTATCAGTATCATTATCGCAATAAAAATTTGCAGAACAAATATTTTCTTCATCAATTTCTTGATCATTGTCATTATCAAATCCATCGCAGATTTCATCATAATCAAAAACATTAATTGAATTTGGTCCGGAAATCTGTTCCCTTAATATTTCTCCAGAAGTAAGATCTTGGAAAATAAAATTTCCATCAAAAAACCCAGAGAAACTTCCTGACTCTAAAAATTTAATTGTATAACATAAGTCAATAGTTACTTCATCTAAAGCATCAATCCATGTAAGAACATTATTTGTAAACACCCCATCAGAACAAGGAACAAGAACGACCTTAGAATAATTTGTCGTCCATTCATTTATGATATATCTTCTTGATGATCCTTGCGAATTTGAAATTATTCTCAAGGTCACATTAACCATTTCTCCGACGTGAATTTCAGAATCATTAAACGAACGCGTCACGCTATCCCCTGGATTAAAAAGAAAAGATCTTCCGAACAAGATAACCATTCCAACAAAAATCAAAACAAAAATAATTAAAACCCAAATTAAAATTTTATAATTAAATGTTTTATTTTCTTTCTTCTCCCTCTTTTTCTTCATAAAAATATAGGATTTACTTACTTTTAAACTTTTTCAAAAAATCTCTTTCTAAAAATAAAATAGAAAATAATCGCCCCAACAAAAATTATCAAAGAAATTAAAATATAAATCCGTAAAAGATTTTTTTGTATAATCTCTTTTTGAATAAAATTTTCATCTGAAGATCCAGAATCAACTTCATAAATATTTTTTTCTTCAGCAATTGATTGATTGAATGACTTAGAAATATTATTTTCTTTTCTTGAAGTTCCGCCCCCCCCTCTGCCAGAACCCCCTCCTCCAGAAATTTCTTGAGAAATTTCTTCAGCAATTGCAAAAATTTCAGAATCTCCGACGACAAATCCAGAATAAACAGAATTTCCTGTTTCAGAATAATTTAAATCAAATTCCCATCTTCCATTAAAATTAATTTTATTTTCATAACTTACAACAGAATAAACAAGAGAATAAATTCCAGGAAAAAGTTCTCTCCAAAAAATCAAATCATTATTCGCGCTTGCATTTTTGTCCTCTTGAAAAGGAATAACTTCAGAATTTTCTGCAACATCTGATAAAAAAAATTTGAACTCATTAAATGAAAAATTTTCATCAGCAGTTATTTCAAGAACAACTTCAAATGGAACCCCTTTTTCATAATTCTCTGGAAGAATTCTGCGAATAGAAAATTCTTGTTCAGGACTAAAACTTATTTCAGATGGCTTAAAAATAAAATAAATCTGAATAAATAATAAAACAAAAATAAATGAAAACGCCAGTCCTTTGCTAAAATTAATTTTCATTCTGCAACAAACAAACCAAAGTTTAATTTAAATAATTCAAAAATTCTTTTAAAAGAAACATTTTTTCCAAGTGTCCATCTTTTCACCAAAGAAAAAATAGACACTTCTGAATCAACGCACTTTCCGAGATTGCAACTCTTTTCACAAACAACAGAATTAAATTTTAATTCACTGACGCATTCCATTTTCAGCAAAGTTTTTTCGTCAAGACATTGGTCTTCAAAAGCAACTCCTGAATGATTAAAAATATTTTTTTCAAAAATTGAAGTGTTAATAAATCCTTGACAATTAAAAGTTTCTAAAAGAATTTTTCCGTCTTCATTAAAAATAAAATAATTCTCCTCGCTATCTTGATGACTTTTCAAAAAAGAAAAAATAAAATTCATTTCATTTAAAACCTTTTCATTTGAAGAATTAGAAAAATACAAAACCAGCAAATTAATTTCCGGTGTTTGTTTGGATTCCACATAAGAAAATTGGTTTTCAAAATAATAAAAATATCCCATAAATGAAGGCGGAATTACAATCGCAAGAGGATTTTTATTTTCAAGCATCTCATTGGAAAAACCAATTTCAAAATAATCTGCAAAAGATTTTGCTTTAGAAATTATTTCTAAATTTTCAGAATCGCAAAGAACATAATAATTCTCCGGACTATTTTTTAAATCTTGAAAAAATTCTCCAATACTTAGTGGAGAAACTAACTGCAATAAAAAAACCCCCATAAGAACAAAAATAAAAAATTTAATTATAAAAAAACCCTGCCATTTTGTTTTGGGGTTTTTGGATTCCCAAAAAAATACGCGTGCAACTAAACCATTATATAAATGTCGCGGATTTTTTTTAGGATTCATTATGGGCTTCCCCCGCTTCCAGGGACTATAGAAGTAACTATATTATATGTAATTGTAAATAAAAATCCTGAACCAGGTGGAAGAATTGGGCTTATAACAATGCTAATTATACTCACAGTAACTTTTTCAACTCCGCCACCTGAACAAATAACATTGCTTGAATAACCCAATTGAGATTTAAGAATATTAACTGCATTTGTCGCAGAAGACGCATTAATTATTGAGGTATATATCCCGCTAATAGAAGGGGGATACAAACTTATGCATTTTTTTACCCCCATAATACATGTTTTTCCAGACGGACAATTTGCAGTAGTTAAACATTCTGCGCATTTATAACAATCTTCAAAAAACCCGGGTTTCATATGACAATAGGGCGTTGAACCAGAACATTTTTTATCGCAACTTCCGCAAGAATTTGGAGATCTTAATGATAAAACATTACCATTGCAACAAGTATTCCTCCTTTTCTCGATTAAACTAAAAAAAGTATAATGATTTCCCCCGCAACACATAGATCTTTGTTGTTGAGAATTTGAAGAATAAATCTGACAAGAACCCCCGCAACACATGCTTGGAGAAGTTAGGGCGTTGCATCCTCCCCCGTCTTGAATATCAATTGGTTTTGACAATTTGCATTTTTTGCAAGTTCCAATTAATGAAGAATCCCCCCCATCATCAAGCATCATTAAACTGGGCGCGTCACATCTTTTGCAGTCCCCGTCATTTGGAGGATTTAAACTCGCATCAAAGTTTGGTAATTGGTTAAGACACTCAACGCATTCTCTTGGAGCACTTTGAAGCCATTGATAAGCATATTCAGTAAAATATTTCCAAGGGTTGGGTTTATCTGTATCATCATTTATTGTGGCAAAGGTTACAGGATCGCATTTTTTGCAGTCCCCGTCGTTAATTGGAAAATCATTTTCATTAACAACTTTTGCTCCTTCACTGCATGTCCAACAATCATCTGCAACAGGGTCTGAGTTTGAATCTAAGACCTCTCCGCCAGTAGTTCCTAAAACACATTTTTGACAATCAGGATCTAAAAAATTATCTGTTAAGTCCCCAATAAGTTTAGATATTTCAGAGGGGGTATTGCCTGGGGCGCATTTTTTGCAGTCCCCGTCATTAGCAGGATTTATTAACGCGTCATAAATTCTAGTTCCTGAAATACATTTATCGCAAGGACCTATTGAAGAATCTGAATTGTCGTCGGCAATTCCAGAAACAACGTCGCATTTTTTGCAGTCCGCATCTTTATTTGGTTCGTTGCAAGAAATTTCAAAAACAAAATTTCCAGACAAATCGCATTTTTCGCAAGAATTTCCTCCGCATACATTTGAACCAGGAAAAATATTTTGATTTCCGTCGTCGCAATCTAAATTATTATTTGAATATCCTGGAGGAGGAGTTTGACTGCAAGTAATTAATGGGTCACTTGAATCTCCAAACCCATCTCCGTCTGAATCAGGATAATATGTAAAAAGTAAAGAACAAGATTGCCCGCAACATTTTTTTATCTCTCCTCCCGCATTTCCACAAATAGACCCTGGAACATCTGGGGCAGAACCCTGACATGAAGTGTCTGAGCAATCTGCTAAAAAATCACAGTCATTATCTAAATTATCATCGCAAATTTCAGAAGCCCCTGGGAAAATTAATGGATTATTATCATTGCAATCCAAAGGATTTGAATGGCTTGCAATCCATCCAGCAGGAAGATTTCCATCTGTGCAAAATGTCGTCGGTAAATTTGAAGCAGTCCAGCCATCCCCGTCGTTGTCAGGATATCCTTCAAGAGATTTCCAAATTAAAGGATTTTTATCATCGCAATCTTTATCAGGCGGACAACCACTTAACAACGCTGACGAGCCAATATCATTTTTAACATAACCATCATTGTCGCAATCATCCCAACCAGAATCAGAAGCAACCTTGCAATAACTATTTGACTCTGGTCTAAATGTTCCAAGCGGACAAGAATAAAAATAATAGCTTTTAGGATTAACAATATTTCCACAACTATGATCATTGTCTCCGTTATAAAGAATACAATAATTAGGAAAATTATTTGGGTCGCATCTCTGCCCATCTCCTGCAAGATAAATAGGACAATCTGCTAACGGACTCTTCAAAACATTTTTCTTAAACCATGTAGCTGGATTCCACCAAACAGCAGAAACAAATGAAAAAGATAAAACTAAAATTAAAAAAACAATCACAACTTTTTTCATAATAAATTAACTTAAACAAAGAAGTTTATAAATTCTATTGAAAGGGTTTGAGAAAAGAATTACGCGCGCAAGCACGCATTTGTTTTAAGAAAAATTAACCCCTTAAATCTTTAATTTTAGAGAAGTTTGAATAATTCACATTTTTCTGTCGCAAAAATATTTTTGCAAACTTTATAAGAAATTTCCGACGACAAAGTTAATTATTTTTTGCATAAATTAAAATTGAATTTCAAAAACCTATTTTTGCAAAGTTCTCTTAGAAAAATTTTAAATCTTTAAATTTTCAAATGAATCGTTAATGTATCAGTTATCAATTGCGGTTTATGGCGAATTCGGTTTTTGTGTTTTTGCTCAATTAATTCAACTAATCCAAATCTTTTCAAAATATTAATATCTGAACTTACTGACTTAAAAGTTCTGCCTAATTTTTTTGCTAAATCATAAATTGAAAGAGGATTTTGAATTTTTATGACATCTAAAATCCTAGCCCTTTCATTGCTAAGAAGCTGTCTTAATGCGAAAATTCCTGAAAAGTCATAGTCCTTTTTAGAAATTCCTTTTTTCTTAAATAAAGAAAAAGTTCCTTTTGATTCTCGCAAAGTTATTTCCCTAATTTTTATTCTTTCTTTTGTCATATTTCACCGACGATAATGATATCTTCCTTTCTTGAATAGATATATACCATATATATTTTGAAGTTATATTCTTTATTTTAACCTATATTTTTATGGATTATCTGATTAATAAACATTTTGGTTGAAATGACTACTTAAACTATATATTAATTATCCAATAGTAACGCAACTTTTATAAATAAAACTCCAATTTTACAGGTAGTTTAACCAAAAACAGAAAAAATCTACAATAACCTTTTTAAAGAAATTCTATTCTTCATATTACGCGAAAGCGGTCTACATAGGGCGTAGAAAGAGCATATTCATTTCAGCATATGGTTTCCCTATGGATTATGTGTTGGATGAAGTTGTCTTTGACAACGATACATAGAGTTGAAAGGAGGTTAAAAAATGAAACAATTATTAAAAAAAATAGCGGCTATTGGTACAAGTGCTTTGATTGTTGGAATCAGTGCTGGAGCTGCAGTTGCTACAAACTACCCAAATCCATTCATAAGTGGAGATGTTGCGGTTGTTTATGGCGCTGGAGCAGATTCTCTTGATTCAGTCCAAGCTTATAATATTAACTTTGACTTAACTTCAAGAGGAGGAACAAGCGATTCTGGTTCATCAGTTGTTGGAGATGCCTGGCAAGTTATAACTGGCTCCGATGCCTTAGAAATGGGAGAAAGTATTAAAGATATAGAAAACTATATTGGAAAAGACGAACTTTCAATTTTAACAGACGGAACAATAATTAACTCAAAAGGAACTGCAACATATAAACAGTACTTATATTTTGAAGATACTACTTCATCAATGGTAAATTATACCGAAGATGATGATGATAATGTTGGTGATTTTTTCCTAATTGAAAGCGGTAAAGTAATTGCAAGATATGTAATTGACTTTACAAATAGTTTAGACACAGATGTTGCATCTAATCTCTTAGATGACGTTGAAGATGAAACAATTTCAATGCTTGGAAAAACATACACTATTACTAGTGCAGTAAACTCTTCATCAAACCAACTTTCTCTTACACTAATGAGTGGAGCTTATTCAGCAACAATTGCTAGTGGAGAAGAATTAACTGTTGGGCCATATAAAGTAAGTGCTGCAGTTATAGGATCAAATGAAGTTAGATTTACTATTGATGGAAAAACTATTGACAAAATGGGAGTTGGAGAAATAGAACCAATTACTGATACAAACGATTATATCGCTGTAACAGATATTGACTATGAATCTTTCTCTGGTGGTTTACACCAAGCAACATTCTGGGTAGGTGCAGACAAAATAATACTTAAGAATGGTTCAAGCATGGAAGTTAATGGGGAATCAATCAGCGACGCAGCTGTTACTATGACATACACAAATACAGATGATATTTCAATTACTGAAATATCTATTAACATGACTGCAGAAGATGATTTATTTGTTCCTGTAAATGGAAAACTTAGTACTGCAACTGATCTTGCTAAACCTGGAGTTTTAGTAAGTCAAAATTGGGATATTGAATTTAAAGGATATGAATCAGTAGATACTGAGGAATTAAAGATATCTTCTACAAATTCTGATGAAAAGTATGAGATAAGTTTCTTGAATTATAATGGTGATGAAATCACATTGCCTTTAATTGCAGGAAATGCTACCGGACTTTATCCGGGTAAAGATGCAGATAGTAGATTTGTAATGGCTCCTGGAAGACAGAACATTACTAAAAAAGATTACTTCATCTTAAACACAGCAGATCCAGTTACAGCTTCAAACAATGCAAGAACATATGTTGTTCAGTATAAATCAGCTGATAAAGTTACAAACACTAATCCAAAATTAACATTAGATATTGTTGGAGTAGGCACACAAGAAATTGATATGGCTACAAGCATTACAGGAGTATCAACTTTAGCTACACTAAAAATTGGTGGAACAAGTTTTACTTTCACAAATGCTTCTTCATGTCATGCAAGTGATTGTGATTTATCCTTGACAAGCACAGACTTTGGTGATAGTGATGCAGGAAGTGCAAACTCAAATATTACAAGAAGTCAATATTTGAGAACAAAGTATAATGCTTTGATAAATATCACAGATACTAACTGGTCATTAGAAGAATTTGCTATAAGTACTGCTGCGGCTTCAATTTTTGGGCCAATAAATGCAACATGGATAATTAATGTAAGTATTGATGATACTGCAAGAGACGGAGATGATCTTACCTTGCCTGAAACATCTGATATTACAATAACATTTGGTAATGGAAGCGCATCAAATCCAGATATAACAACAGGGGTTATACATCCTGGTGCTACATGGATTACTGATCCAGAAAATAGCGATGTATCTACATTTAGAACAAGATACGGTGTTTATATTGAGAGCACAGATAGTTCAAGTGCTCCTGCTCAAATAGTTGCAACTATTCCAAAAGAGATTGTTAAACCATTGGTTTATATCAGCTCTGGAGAGATTGCAGTTTCAACAGGAAGCACTGGTGGTGCTACTATTGGTAATGTTGTATACAAAGATTCTGAAAAAGCATCTTGGTCAGGTAAAAACGTGATCATAGTTGGTGGAAGCTGTATTAATACTGCTACTGCTGAAGCTTTAGGAATCGCTGCTGGAGCATGTGGCTCTGCATTCACAGACGCAACTGGAGTTGAATCAGGACAATTCTTGATACAATCAGTAACTGATAAATTCACTACTGGAAAAATCGCTCTTGTTGTTGCTGGTTATAATGTAGATGACACTGTTGCAGGCGCAACATACTTAACACACCAAGTAGTTAACACTGACGCTGGAACTAAGTATAAAGGCACATCATCAACAAGTGCTACATTAGTTGTAGAGTAGAAATTTTTTTTATTTTTTCTTTTTCTTTTTTTTATTTTCAAGTCTTAGTGAGAACTCAATTAATTTTTTTGGACTTGAAAAGATAAAAAATTTCCTGTTTTTTTTTATTTTTTACCTTGGCTGGAGCTGTAAAAAATAAAGAAATTGCAATCTCTTCGCAAACCAGCAATTTCTATCTCACAGAAAAAATAAAAATTTTTTCTGTGCCCAAAAATCCATTGGATTTTTTGGTTTCAGTTTGTCGAAGAAAAAATTAAAAACTGAAAATAAACGCGAAAGTTTTAAAGACGCAGAAAATTTCTACAAATAATTTTCTGGGTTCCAGAAATTTCAAACCAATTAAAAAAATTTCCGGAAAAACTGCTAAGTTATCTTTTCCGCGATATCCACCAGAGGCACTTAGAGATATCGCTTAACCGCAAATAGAGGGAAAACTCTATAAGAAAACCGCAAGGTTGTC
>CAYVCF010000014.1:15408-18178 GCA_964450135.1 Candidatus Woesearchaeota archaeon | reverse complement strand
AGCGCGACCTTCAACAACAATAATTTCATCCCCAGAAATATCCCCGCAAGGAAGTTTGCTTTCTCCGTATTCTTGTACGTCAGAAGTTTTTGTAGATTCTTTTATTTCTTTTGAGATTTCTCTTGAGTCAGTTGAACCGCTTATTTGATTCATAAGTTTTTTTGCTCTTTCAATTATGTAATCTCTTTTGCTACCACGAACATCTTCAATTTGTTCAATTGTTATTTGCGCGTCGCAAGGTCCGACTCTTTCAATTGTTTCAATTGCTGCTGCGATTAAAGTTGTTTCAGATTGATCAAGCGCCGTCGGTATTTTTATCATTCCTTCTGTTCGCTTTTCATTTCTTTTCAAATCAACTTCAATTCTTCCAATCTTTCCTTCTTTTTGAAGTTCGCGCATTTCAAGTTCAGCACCGAGCAAACCTTCTGTTTGTCCGAAAATAGCTCCGATTACATCTGGTTTTTCTAAAGCTCCTTCTGCTACAAAACTCGCGTGTATCATATATTTGATTGATACTGGACTAACTTTTGCCATTTTTTCTCCGATTTAATTAATTTGTTTACTAAGTAAACTTAGAAAAATACTTTCAATAATTCCAAAATGAATGTGAACGTGATAATAATTTACTGATATTTTTCTTACTTTATTTTTTGGAAAAGAATATTTATAAATGTTTGTGAAATTTTGGCTTTGTTGAAAATCTCACGACGGCGTGAGATTTAAATTGTGTGAAATTGCTTTGCAATAAATTTCAGAATTAACCGACTTCCAACTTTTTCCAGAAACACTCGAACCATATTTTCTTTTCAAACTTCCAAATCCAGATTCAATTAAACTTAGCCAATGATAAATTTTTTCAGAATAATTTTTCATCTGTTTCCGTCGATAAAATCCTCTTTTAACATTTTTCTTTGGCTTAATTATTGTCTGAACTTTTATTCCAAAACATTTTTCATGAACAAATTCTGCGTCGTAAGCATAATCTGCAAATAACTTCTCCGTCGGAGAAGAAATATTCAAAAGATAATTAATATCTTTAATGTCATGTCTGGGTTTAACTCTTATTTTCAACGCAGTAAATTTCCTCGTCGGTGATTGTAAAATCAAAGCAATAAATAATCTTGGAAGAAAGGGAAAAGACGAAAAAATTTTAGCCAAGATTATTCTTGTTTGCGAATTAATGCAATTATAGTCAAGGACATGTTCGTTGAGCAATTATGCCTTAATTATAGAACAACTAAAAATTTAAACCCATTTGCTTTTTATTTTTTATGAATAAGATTAAATTAGATACAAATTTAGATAAAAAATTAAATAAGGTTTCTTTAACTATGCGATATCCATCGGAGGTGAGCGATTCCGCTGATAATCCGCAAATGCGGGGTCGCGAATTATTTAGAAGATATCGTTTAACCGCAAAGAAAAGAGAAGTTGCGAAAAGCAGAGAAAATTTCTTAAATAAATTTCTAAGCCCCAAAAATTTTCATCTGGAAATTTTTGCGGAAACCGCTTAGGTTTCTTTTATGGCTGATATAAAATTTCAGGTGATAAAAAAAATTGTTGAGACCCAATTCAAATATAAAGATATTGGAAAAATTTCTGAACTTGACACGATTTCTCCGCCGAGTGTTTTTATTGGAAGCAAATTAAAACATCCGTTGATGAATATTGGAATTCTAAGTCCTCTTGATAAAGACGATAATGCATGGGTTTATGACGACGCAAAATATTGGGCAGAAAATAATTTTGGAATTGGCGACGTCGTCAAATTAAGAGAAAATTTATTGAATTCAAGATTCAAAAGAAAGGCGACTGACATTAGAATGAATAATAAATTTTTAGAAATCGCAAAAGAAATCGCAATCGCACACAAACCCGTTGATGTTGAAATTCATTTGAAAAAAATTGTAAATATCGACAGAAAACCAGACAAAGTTATTTTAGGACATGGACTGAATGCGCCGTTGAAAAAAGCAAGAATTGTTTCAAATATAAAAATTCACAGAAAAATTGACAGAGTAATTAACGACGACATAAAAGCAAGCGAGGGAATTTCTTATTTGTATAAAAATCATTTCAACGAATATGCTTTAAGCAAAATATTCAGCGTCGGCGCCTTGGGTTTAAAAAAAAATAAAATTCTTGTTCCAACTCGTTGGTCAATAACTGCAACTGACGACACGATTGGAAAATTTCTTTTGGAAAAAATAAGAGATTATCCGTGGCTTGAAAATTACGAATTATTTTTCGGAGAATATTTAGGAAATCAATATTTAATTTTGCTTTTTCCAAATGTCTGGAGTTATGAACTTTTTGAATTATATTCTCCTGGAAGTTCGTGGAATCCGTCGACAGAAATGAAGGCCTCAACTGACTTGGAATGGTTTAGCGGAAGAAAGGACTACGCGACAGCAACGGCAGGGGGGTATTACGCGACAAGATTAAAAATTTTAGAATATTTGGAATCAATAAAAAAACAGGCAAGTGTTTTGGTAATTCGTCTTGAAACCCCGAGTTATTGGGCTGGCTTGGGCGTCTGGGTTGTGAGAGAGTCAGTAAAAAAATCTTTTGAAAATCGCGTGATGAAATTTTCAACAAAAGAAGAATTGATTGAAAGCGCAAAACAAATTTCAAAAATAAAATACAATTTTGACAACTCTGAAATTTTGAAAAAAAGCCGTCTTCTTGAGATAATTAAAACACAAAAAAGTTTAAATGAATGGTTTTGAAATTGGAGGCGGTAGTATCCGCAATCATAGACCCGAGGCCC
>CAYVCF010000014.1:14408-15398 GCA_964450135.1 Candidatus Woesearchaeota archaeon | reverse complement strand
AAGGGATGTATCGCCGGTAGAATTTCAAGTCTTGGATAAGGCACAGGATTTGAAAGATACTCTCGAACAGAAATACCGTTAACCTCCTAAAATTCAAAAATAAACAAAAATTGGAGAAGTTATTAAAAATTTCCTAACGCCCATATACCTGCATTTGAATCATCCCAATCTTTTTCTAATTTACAGGAAGAAGAACAAATTGCAGGTTTAGTTTCAGAAATTCCCCAATTGCAAAAAGAGTCATTATCCTTGTCAATGCAACTAATCTGATTATTAAACCCTAAAGGCCAATAAGAATGATTTGTTGGTGGAATGATTGGTGTTTTTACCGCTCCCATCGAACCAAGTTCATTAATTGTTCTTAAAGTTCTATCATACCCATCCCAATAAATACCGTAACCAGCACTATTTTTAAATATCCATTGAAGAACTCCATTATTTGGGTGATAAGAATAGATATTTGCGTTTGAGTTTTCACCAAAACTATCTCCTACGCAAAGTAAAGTACCTATTAGAATAGATGTATTCTTTTTGCAATTTCCTTGATAACAAATTTCATCATCGTTGCAATAATAATTTCCTAACTCGGGTTGATTTGGTTCAAGAGTTCCTGCGTCATTACACCTCATTTTTATACCCTTTACTAATTTTCTATTTTGAGGAGAATAATAAATGTTCTTACAAACAATCTCCCCCGGATTGCAAGTATTACTACAATTCGTTTCTATGCAAATCTCATCCGCATCACATTTTTCAATTAAAGAGTAATCTGTGGTTTCCCAACCAATAATAGAAGCGGTATGAAGTTCTGTAACCTCGCTTGCACTTATAGGACCATATAAAATAATAAATTCTTTTAGTTTTTCTTCACTATTATGTACTTGATTTAATCTAGCTAAAAGAGGGTGATTAAGATCATTGATTACTTGATTATTTTCATCTAATGTCCAATATTGAAAGTCTCTGTTTGAAAGTAATTGTATAAAGTCT
>CAYVCF010000014.1:0-14398 GCA_964450135.1 Candidatus Woesearchaeota archaeon | reverse complement strand
TCAGCTCTGAATTATCAAGAAATAAGATATACATTTTATAATCTAAACAAAGATTATTGCACACAAAAGTATCTGGAGTAAAATGATCTACATAGGGGTAACACTTCTCGTCTACAATCCCAGTAAATTTAGCATTACAAATAATAGATGCGGGAGAATTAATCCCGAAACATTTATGAAGATTTATATCAAAAGAAAATTCATGATAGAGTTCATTCGAGCATGAAAAAGTGGATTGTTCAGATAAATCTAGATCTAAATGTTTGTTAAAATATAAATTTATTGCGGATTCAATTGAGGCTAATGCTCCGAAACCTGGGCAAGAAGATATACTGCCTTGATTTTTTACAGGACTATTCCAATTTTCTCCGTGTCTATTTCTCCAATCAAAATTTTTTGGTAATCTACAAGTCCCATTACAACATCTATTTGTTTCTCTATCAAAGAATATTTCTCCGTCGCAAACTTGATAAGATTCACAAATATTTCCTTCGCATTTAGGTAATAAACATCCTCCTTTATCACAAGAAAGATTTTCATAATTTACTTTTATATAAATTTGCGCAATTTGTCCTCCTGCATTTGGTTTTGTTGATTCCATTCCAATTTCTAAATTATTTAAATCATTAATTGTCCAATTATTTTTAGTAAAAGGATTTTTTTCAAAACTTTCTGAATATAAAATCCAATATTTAGTTGTACAAATTTGTTTTACAGAAGTAAAATTCATTTTTTCTTTTTTCATAAACACGCTAAAACAAGAATCAGAGGAACCAGTATTGTATTTTGCATAGTAGTAAATACTTAGTGAATTTATTTTTACATTTTTTAAAGTAAAACTTTCAAAATAAAAACTTGATTTTTTTGGATTGCTAATTTTTAATTTGTCGTTAATGTCTTCCTTAATTTCATCGACGCATTTAAAATTTGAATCGCAACCAAATTTATTCCATTCAGAATAACCTCCGTTTGCAATTGGACGAAGAATCAAGCTTTCCTGCGGACTAAATTGAATTTTATTTGAAGTATTAAAAATTAAAGCAAGTATAAAAACAGATAACAGCAAAAGTAAAAAATAATTTAACCCCCTTTTCATATACAAATATCTTCTTTGAAATTTATAAATCTATCACAACAAAATTTAAAATAAACATTTCACTTTCTTAATTATGAAAATTTTGTTGATGATAGTTTTAATTTTTTTAATTGGTTTTGTTTCTGCAAAAATAAAAATAAACGAAGTTGAAATTAATCCTGCTGGAAAAGATACAGGAACAGAATGGATTGAATTTTATAGCGACGAGGAAATTGATTTTTCTGATTTCAAAATAAAAAATAACGACGGAGATGAGATACTTTTGGATTTTACTTTTTCAAATTATTCTGTTTATAATTTAAGCAAACAATGGTTAGATAATTCTGATGAAAAAATATTTTTATATCAAGGAGAGAATTTAATTGATGAAACCGACATTTTTGAAGACAATCAAGATAATGAAAAAACTTGGAGTTTATGTGAAAGCAATTGGGAATTTTTGGATTCAACGAAAAATAAAAAAAATAATTGTGAAAAATACAAAAATTCCGACGACGAAGAAAAAGAAATTGTTGAAGAAAAAAATAAAACAACAGAAATTTTACAAACTAAAACCGAAATTGAAGAAGAAAATAAAATTGAAAAACAGGAAATTAAATTGTCCCCGCAAAATATAAAAACCTTTGAGAACACAGAAAATTCAAAGAAAAATTATGCAATTTATGGGCTGATTTTATTTAGTTTCTTGCTTGCAGGATTGTTCTTTTTCAAATTAAAAAAACAACGTTTTGAAAAAAATGAGTTCAGATAAAATAAATGCAATAATGATTGTGGAAGTTTTGGGAAAACCAAAAGAATATGTTGTAGAAATTCTTGAAGAAATCGTCGGAAGAATCGACGCAGAAAAAGGAATAAAAATTTTGGACAGTTCAATAAAAGAACCGAGAGAGTTAGAAAAGCAAAAAGATTTTTTCACGAGTTTTGCGGAAATTGAATTTGAAGCAGACGAAATGTTGCAGATTGTTTTTTTGGTTTTCAAATATATGCCGTCGCACATTGAAATAATTTCTCCTGAACAAATCACAACAAATAATTATGAATACACAGACATTTTAAATTCTCTGACAAAAAAATTGCACAACTATGACGAGGTTGCGAGGATTATAAAAGTTGAAAAAGATATTCTTGAAAAAAAGTTGAGGGGGATTGAGGGGAAGAAGGAAGAGAAAACTAAAATCCCGGACTTGCTTGAGCAGGCGTAACTTTTTTGTATTTTTTTATCCAAAACCATAAAACAAAAATTACAAGTGCGATTATTAAAGCCCAACCAAAATATTTCCAACTGAACGAAGAAGTTTTAATTTCTTTACACGAACTTGTGCAACAAACTCCGTCGGTGGCGTAAACAATTTTATTTTCTTCGCATTCTTCTGTTGTGGAATTACAAAATGCTCCATAAAGTTCTTGACAGGACTTTGCAGTTATCGCTGGCTCTGAAATATTTTGCGGAATAAAATCCTGAACAAAACTAACTGAGACAGGAACAAAAAAAGAAGTATCGTTTGATTCAAATTTTATTTTTCCCTTAATTGTCGTCGCTGATTTTCCAGAAGAGAAAAATAATTCAATTCTTTCTGTGGATTTTTTTTCAATATCAAAAATTTTTTTAGCAGACAAATTCAGAGAATCGTTCAAATCTCCGAAAAGAAAAAGTTCTATTTTTGTTATTGGATAGTTTCTAAGATTGTAAATGTAAATCACTCTTGTTTGATTTGATTTCGTCGCCATTGTGAAATTTAATTCATTTGGTTCAACTTTAAAAGAATTTCCAACATTTGAGTTTGTCTTGTTCATAAAAATTGAAATTAGAATTAAATACGAACTTTCGTCTGAAGAAATTTCAAGCGTTTCCAAAGTTGGTTCTGTAAACTCTGCGACTTCAAAATTTATTTTCTTAATGTCTCCGCCTTTTATTGTGTTTGATCTTGTTTCAGAATTTGTTTTTGACTCAACGATAATCGCAGTTGGTTTTAAATTTTGTATTTCAATTGCAAAAGAATTTTGAGTTATTATAAAACCGGGTTTGACTGAAAAATCTGCTGTTGTATTTGTGATTGTAAAGTTTGCGATGATCAAATCTTTGACAACCTCGACGCCATTTTTGTAACTTGCGTTGCTTATAACAATAGAATAATTTCCTTTTGTATTCGGCAGTTGCGCGTAAATATAATAATCCTCGTTGAATTTTGCAACATCAGATTCCATCGGAACTTTCACATGCCCCCGATAAAATTGAATGTTTTGATTTAAAATGGGTTTTACAAATGCTCCAGAAATTTTTCCAATAAGGGTCTCGCCTTGTTTGTATTCTGATTTCACGACGAACTCGACTGAAATTACCGACGGCAAAATAATTAACAAAATTAAAATTGCAACCAAAATTTTTTTCATCTTAAATCTCCGAATGAAATGAAGAGTTTAAGAGACAGAAATCCTTTTGGTTTCGGTATTCAAAATCTTTAATGAATACTTGCGCGAAGACGCGACTTAGATTTTGAAATCCTCTTTTCATAAATTATTGAGGGAAAAAGGGTTAATAAATATTTTTGAAAAGAAAAGTTTTTGAATAGTAATTTCTTTTAGAGAATATGGATTTAATTGTCTTGAAAGAAAAACTTCGTGAATATAAAAAGCAAGATATAATTATAGTCAAGGCATAAATGCTCAACGAACAATGTCCTTGACTATGTCAAGGAACTTCGTCAATTTAAATATTCAGTTCCTTGAACATCCAAAAGTTCCAAACAAAACTTAAAGAACTTTTTGATTGAAGAAATGAAATAGATTTTGCTCAATTTATTATGTCTTATAGAGAGGTTTGAATAATTCACATTTTTCTGTCGCAAAAATATTTTTGCAAACTTTATGAAAAATTCCCGACGACAAAGTTGATTATTTTTTGCATGAATTAAAATATATTTTTACAAACTTCTCTTAAGCTTTTTTGGTGCTAAAATGTTTCAATCATCCCTTCTATAATAAAACACTTCGAAATTAATCTCTGTTGGAATTCCAGAACGAACAAAACTCTGGACTGCGCCGATTGAGTTTGAAGTAGAGTTTCCTTCTTGGACTTTTAAGAGTTCTTGTTTATTTGAGAGAATTGCTAAAGAATAACCTTTTATTGGAGAGTTTTGAATGTCCCAACTTTTTGAAATAATCTCTTTAATATTTTTCTCAAGAACATTGCAGGTGTCTCTTTCATCTAAACATTTTTCTTTTTTCTGACATTTGTTAATTAAACTTTCTATTGAAAGAAATTCTAAATTGTCTCTACAATCAGTAGTGTATTGAAGCAAACTTTGAACAAAACTTTCTGCCTCAAAACTTTCAACAGCTTGTTTTTCAGGGCGAGAAATCATAAACGCGACGAAAATTAAAATAAAAATAGCGATGATCACAACTATTAAAACAAATCCCATCATTTCTTCTTGGGCTTTTGAAAATTTTTTCATTGTTCGCTCCTTGGGAAAACAATTAGTTTCGCGATTTCGCATTTATCATAAATCCCGTTTTCAGAAGATGTTTTTCTGCACAAAGAAATAAAGTTTGAAGAACTCACGCCCTTGTTTTTTTCAGAATAAATTGTTATCAAACCGCAATTTGGATAATTTCCTAAATTACATTCAATATTATTTTCAGGATAAATTTTCTGAATTTCAATTCCTGCAACACCCCAAAAATTTTTGTAGTCATTTGAATTTTGTTTTAAAATAATTGCTTTGTCCTCGTCGACGCAGTTTAATTTTAACATTCCAAAACTTTCTCCGCAAGAAAATTCAGGCGAGTTTGCGAGACGACTCACGAGCAAGAGCGCGTTTCTTTCATTCAACGCTGTCGCACTTTCTTTCAAACCTGAAAACATAAAAACCAAAACAAACATTCCAGCGAGGGCAAAAAGCAAAGTAATCGCGATTAACATAAACGCCATTTGCTGAATTTTAAGCTGAGCTTTTTTCATTTTAAAAATTTATTTTTCCATTCCTCTTTTTGTTTTTTAGTAGCTTTCTTTATTAGATAGATGTAATCTTTTATTTTTAATTTCTCTGTTTTGATCGGCTGGATTGGTTTTAATGAAACCCATTGACTTGAGCCCCTTGGAGAATTTTTAAAATTTTTAGATTGAAGTGTGTGAAGATAAATGTATTTTTGTTTTGGCCAGCCTTGATAGATAATTCCTGTTGGATTTTTTGTTTGAGTTTTTAACCCTGCATACCAAACTCCTTTAGAAGAAATTATTGCCATAGAAATTGCAGACGCTTTTATTGACGACGCGTAAACTCCAAAAATAAGGTTGTGTTTGTTTTTTTCTAAGTCCTCTGCTTTTTTTGGAATTAATTTTTCTCCGCGCAATTTATGCGGACTTCCGTGAAATAAAAATTTTGGTTTCATTTTTTATTTTCTATTTCATTTAAAAATTCTTCAGCGTCTTTTACTATCTCTGTATCTATTGCTTCAAAAATGATTTCGTCGTCGAGAAATTCATATTGATGGGCCAAAATGTTTCTCATTCCTTTTGCTTTTCTCATTCTGTCAGATAGATCTTCAGAAATAAATTTAGCATTTGCAAGAATCTCAAACGCATTTTCATCGTCAGTGGGCAATGGGAGTCTTTTTTCTTTTATAAAAAGTATTGCTAAATCGTTTAACGATTCTATAATTTTTTCAAATGCTCGTTCAGAGGCGAGTTTTTTTCCAAGATCATTTTTATATGATTCAAAATCCATGGGTTTAACTATTTTTAAGTCTTCAATAAGCTGAACTATTGATTCTATTTTATCATCTACTCTGCTCATTTTTGTAAATTACTTTCCCTTTATTTAATATTTCTTCTTGCATTTTTTTAGGAAGAAAATTAAAAATAGTTAATTGCACTTTTTTATTTAACTTTCCTTGAATATTAATTTTAAATTTAGACGCTTCTCTTTTATCTATTTTATCAAATTCAACTGCAATATCAATATCAGAACCAAATCTTAAATTATTTTCAATGTAGCTTCCAAATACAAAAATTTTATTTATATTTTTTTTAAGATTATTTTCTAAGATTATTTCTTTTGATTGTTCGATAATAAATTTAATTTCCTGTGCCTTTTTTAAATTAAATTCTTGTTTAAAATTTGATAGTTCTTCAATAATTTTGAATTTTGGACGAATATCTCTGGAAAGTCGTGTTTTTTCAGAAGGAGAAAGGGCAACGCCTAACAATTGTTTTTTAATAATATTCAGCTCTTGCTGTCCAAAAATCCTGCGCATTTCTTTATGTTTTGTTAGTTCAAGTATTCCCATAAGTTATCATAATAAAGATATTTATTATCATAATTGAGATAATGTTATATTTAAATGTTTTCCTCTTTCTCTTTTTTCTCTTCTTTGATTTTAAGATATAAAAATATTATTGGGATTATTAACGGAATGTATAACAACATTGTAAATTTCACGCCGATTAAATCCATTAGATAGCCAGTGATTATACTTCCCAAAATTCCTCCGATATAAATGGTCATTGACCTCACGCTTCCCATTGTTGCTCTCATTTTGCTTGGAATAAATCTGTGGAAAAAAACTTCTGAAGCAGGTCTTCCAATCATCCAAGAAAAAGTAAACAAAGATAAAATTGCAAGAGCAAAAATATAATTTTGAGGAAGAAGGATTAAGAACATAACTATTGCAGAAATTGCTAAAGAAAAAATTATAAAATTTTTTTCTTTTCCTTTTTTTAATAATTTGCTTGAAACCATTGGAGCGATTGCAGAAAAAAAGGCCATTAAACTCCACATATAACCAAAATATGCGTCAGGAAAATTCAAATTTTTCATAAATGGCGTCCAAGTAAGAGAAGCATTTAAACATCCGGCAATTGCAAACAAAAAACCTGCAAATAAGTAATAAAATAAAACATGGTGATTGTAACCATAAGAAATTGTTTCTTTGGACTGAACAAAAACTTTTCCAAAAGATTCTCTTATTTTTACTTTTTCTCGACGATAATCTTCAGTTGTAAAAAAGAAAAGCAAACAAATAGAAATTAAATAAGAGAAACTTGTAACAAGCCAGATTATACTTAATCCGTTTTTATTTACAAGATATGCCCCTAAAAATCCAGAAAAAATTAATCCAAGCTGAATAAAAATCATCATTTTATTAAAAAAGTTATGAACTAATTTTTTATTTTTTTTATTAATTGAATCTACAATCCACGCGTCTTTTGAGCCAGAAGAAAAAGTCCCGCCAATCCCCCAAATTGCAAAGATAAACATTATTGCAAAATAATTTTCAAAGAAAAATAAACCCAACATACAAATTCCTTCAATAAAATAGCCAAAAAGAACTGAAAATTTTCTTCCATATAAATCTGCAATCGCGCCTGTTGGTATTTCAAAGATTAAAGAAGTAAGAGGATAAATCGCAAGAAGAATTCCTATTTGAGTAAAACTAAAATTTAATCTGGAAAGATAAAGAATCATGAACACAGGCATAAAATAAAGTAAAGAGGAAATAAAATATTCCAAATAAAACGGCCACAAAATTTTTAATTCTCCGTCGGAAAAAAGTTTCATCTTACCACATTCTGCAACTCGTAGCGTGGTTATTAGTATTTATTTGTTGAATAATTTCTGTGATTGAATTTAGTTGCGCTGATGTTCCTGTTTTTGCAAAATTTTCTGCAGTCGCCATTAAAACCATTAAATCTCCGTTGATGTTTGAGTTGCAACCAACTCTCGAAGTTAGTGTTGATTTTTCTTGATAAATTTTCGCGAGTTCTGAAATTCTTTGCATCAGTCGTTTCACCTGACATTCATAAACTTCTTTTTCTGAAAAAATCCCAGCATACATCAAAGCATCTGTTTCAAAATAAATTTTTTTGGAATTTTTTTCAAGATATTTCTCGTCGTAATTTACTTCAATGTCGCACGAACCAGAAAAACAAACTTGAACAGAACCAGCAGAACAATTTTCAATTAAAATATTTTCTTGGTTTAAATTTTCCAGTTCTTCTTTGATTTTTTTGGGGGCATTGATAAAACAATATTTTTCTTGGGTTGAAGTTAAATAAATTAAATCCGCGACTTTGAATGGAAATTCAAATGGTTTTGAAAAGACATAGAATTTTTTTCCTTGAGAATAATTTTTTGAAAAAATAAATTTGTTTGAGAAACCTGCGTCAAGATTTGTGTCTGTCCATTTGTTAAAACTTTTTTGCGAGATGTGAATCAATTGTTTTCCGAAGTTTCCGTCGGTGTTGCACTTATTATAGATTCTTGTTTCAACAGGCATTGTAAATGAACTTGCTTTCAAACTTTCAAAACCTGTTTCAAGGGGATTTAACAAGAACCCGATTTCTTTTCCAACTCGCGCGTCAATATTAGTATTGCCAATAGAAATAATTTTTACAGAAAAATAAATTGCCAAACCCAAAATAAAAATTCCGGCTAAGATAGCGAAAATCCATGTAAAAGAAAATTCTATGGCCCCTTTTTTCATTTTAACTAAAATCGAAATGTATATATATAGATTTCGTCTTGTATAAATAACTCATTGAGTTAGATAAAAACTCTTCGGGTTAAAGGTGAAAGGAGGTTGAATAAAAAATGGCAAAATTAACTGCATGGCTTGTAACTATAATTGGAGTATTGCTTATCTTGCCTTTAATTGGTGTAGATCAATTAGCAGGAATTACTGAGTGGATAGTTCCATTAGCGGTTTTAGTTATAGGTATAGGAAAACTTGTAAGAAATTACAAAAAATAAACTCTTATTTATTTTCTATTTCTTTTTTTATTTTTTACTCACTGTATTGTTAAGTTAGCGGGTGCTAGTTTCTAGAATTTCAATCTTAATCTCTGCTAGAATTTTGGGTTTAAGATGTTTTTGAAATAGTTTTGGTATTATGATTGCACGTTATCTTTTTCCATTATGGATTCTAGAAATCTCATCATATCTGCCCATTTATTTTCTTCCATGTCTGATATGAACCCTGTTTCTAAAAGCCCCTTTCTCCTAGAATATCTTTCATAATTAAGTGCTTCGTAACCCGCTCTCACTAACATATTCTTTTTCTGATAAGAAGCACCTTCTGAAGAAGGATATATGAAATCAGGGGATAGAGGATTATACCAGCTTATCGTTATTGGACCATCCATTTCTTGATGAGTTATGTTTCTAATCGGGCTACCTCTTGAATTGTGAATTATGTATTTTTTTTCTATAGTCGGAAGAACAAGTTGCTTTAATACTTTTGAACCACCCGTAGGAGATAATAATCTTATTTGTGCCCCCCAATCGACCCTAGTAGAATCTATCCTGCTAAGAACTAAATTATCTAACACATCCATAACATAAATGGGTTCATCTTTGAAATCTTTTAACTTCCAATTAAGATTTCTTAATGTTTCTGTTGCTGAATCAAAATCCATAGCATTAGAATTAAAATCCATAGCATTAGAATTAAAATTAGCAATTATTTTCCATACGAGTTCAGACATATCTGTTATCATGTTTTCTTCTTATTTTTTACTCCAATAGGGTAATATCATATCTTCTTTTAAATATATGTGGTATATCCCTATACCACAAAAGCATAAAGTTTATATATGCCTAAGAGTTAACTAAAATATGGATCTAAAAGAACTTGAAATTTTAGGGCTAACGCGGGGAGAGATAAAGGTTTATTCTGCTATTTTGCATATTGGCTCTTCTTCGATTAATAATATTCATGAGAAAACAGGGATGGAAAGAAGAGCAATTTATGACATTATTAATAAGTTAATTGAGAAAGGACTTATTTCTTATACTACAGAAAGAGGAAAAAGAACATATCAATGCGCTCCTATTTCAAGAATAAGAGAAGAAATCAAGAATAAAAAAGAAGAGCTAGAAAAGTTTGAGAAAACTATTCCGCAGATTGAAGAAATTTACAAATCAAAAAAACAAAAAATGAATATAGATATTTTTAGAGGAAAAGAAGGAATAAAGAGCGTTTTTGAGGATATTTTAAATTACAAAGAAGCTTATTTTATAGGCGGTAGATGGTATGTTGCTAAAGAAATGCCTATTTATTGGAGTAATTATGATGCGAGAAGAATAAAGGCGGGAGTGAAATTTTTTAATTTAGTTTTGCATGATGCTCCTAAAACTCCTACGGATAAGTTAGTTTCTATTAAAGAGCTTCCAAGCGATTTTTCAGGAAGTCCAAGTATTATATGGATATATGGTAATAAAGTTGTAAATGTTGTTTGGGGGCAAGAATTCTTTGCATTTATGATGGAAAGCAAGGAGATTACTGAAAACTACAAAAGATATTTTGACTATTTATGGGATAAGGTTGCTAAGAAATAGATTTGCTCATCCTTATCAATTCAAGCCACTTATTATTGTCCCTAAACTTTAAATTAGTTGCGAGTTTATAAGGGAGCGTGTCTAATAAGACCAATTAAGGTAACAAAGAATTTACTCAGAAATATTTATAAACCCAATTTTCTCCTAATTTATATTCCAGGGTAAAATGAAATCCGCTAATTGTAAATATATTAAAAAAATAAAATGGGAAGCAGAAGCGCGCCGAGAAAAGGAAGTTTGCAGTTTT
Source organism: Candidatus Woesearchaeota archaeon (assembly GCA_964450135.1). Lineage (GTDB taxonomy): Archaea > Nanobdellota > Nanobdellia > Pacearchaeales > GW2011-AR1 > CAYVCF01. Next base: position 3,717 of record CAYVCF010000014.1, on the reverse strand, counting down.
GGCCAAGAAAGAGAGCCGAGAAATTCTTGCCTAGAGTAAACTGGGGCGCAATAAAAAATTCTAAAAATCTAAAAGGATTTATTTGTTATAAGGCAGGAATGAAATCCGCAATTGTCAAAGACAACACACCAAACTCAATGACGCAAGGAAAGAAAATAGCGATTCCTGTAACAATAATTTCTTGTCCTGTTATGAAAATATTTTCTATAAGATTTTACAAAGACAGAAAAGTTATGACTGAAATTCTCGCTGAACATTTTGATAAAGAACTAAAAAGAAAATTAAAGCTTCCGAAAAATTCAAAAAAGCCGGAGATTGATTCTATAAAGGACTTTGATGATGTTTCTGTAATTTGTTATTCTGTTTCTAAGACATCTGGAATTAAAAAGACACCAGACATTTCCGAACTTGGTTTAACAGGAAACACCGACGACAAACTTGCTTGGATAAAAGAAAAAATTGGAAAAGAAATTTCTATCTCAGAAGTTTTCGGAATCGGAAGTTCTGTTGATTTTAGGGGATTAACAAAAGCAAAAGGATTTCAAGGACCTGTTAAAAGATTTGGAATAAAATTGCGTGGACACAAATCTGAAAAAGGAGTTAGAAAAGTTGGAAGTATTGGGCCGTGGCATCCTGCTCGTGTAACTTTCAGGGTTGCAATGGCAGGGCAAATGGGATTTCACACGCGAGTTGTTTACAATGAAAAAATTATTGAAATGAAAAAATCAGGAGAAAAAATTTTGAAAAATATAAAAAATTTTGGAGATGTTTTAACTGACTATGTAATTGTTTATGGAAGTGTTCAGGGTCCTGCAAAACGACAGCTGATTTTAACATCTGCATTAAGACCTACTAAAAAACAAACTAAAAAAAATTACGAGGTTGTGGAGATTTTATGACAACAAAAAGACCAGACCAATATTTAGCATTACCTTGTTCAGGAAGATTAAAATTAGGAAATAAAAGAGGGCATGTATATAAAATAGATAATCCAAATGGCACAGAAGTCGGAGTTATGACATTAAATGAAGCAAAAGAAAAATATGGTGACGAAAAAGTATTTATCTCAAGTTCAGATACATTATGTCCTTCATGTTATGAGAGTATATTAGATGGGGTAAACGAACTTCAAAAGGAGAACCGCATAAATTGAAAACCAAATTATATCTTATCGACGGAAAACATGGAAAAGAAATTGAAATGCCTAAAGAATTTTCTGCGCCAATCAGACAAGACATTCTTCAAAAAGTTCTTGAAGCGAAAAAAACAATTCAGCCATATGGGGCTTTTGCTCTTGCAGGAAAACAACAAGTTGCGTCGGGAATTATAATTCGTCGACGCCATGTTTGGAAAAGTGGTTATGGCCACGGAAGTTCAAGAGTGCCGAGAAAAAGAATGATGAGAAGAGGAACTCAATTCAGTTGGGTCGGGGCATTTGCTCCAGGAACTGTCGGAGGAAGAAAGGCACACCCGCCAAAACCAAAAATAAATGATTTGAAAATAAATAAAAAAGAATTGAAAATTGCATTTGTTTCTGCGTTGAGCGCGACAGCAAATTCAGAAATGATTTCAAAAAAATATTTGCGACTAAATGACAAAAAAATTTCAGCACCGTTTGTGGTTGAATCAAAATTCACAGAACTTAAAACTCAGAAGTTATTAGGGAGTTTGGAAAAAATTTTAGGCGAACTTTTTGAAGTTGCTGTAAAGAAAAAATCAATCAGAGCGGGTAGAGGAAAAATGCGGGGAAGAAGATATAAATCAAATGCAGGAATGCTTTTTGTCGTCGGTAAAAACGAAAAATTAAAAACAACAAAGTTTGATGTGACAGACGCGAAAAATTTAAATGTTCTTGATTTGGCTCAAGGTTCTGCTGGAAGAATTGTTGTTTATACTGAACAAGCAATTAAAGATTTAGGGGAGAGATTGAAATGATTCCATTAGTTACAGAAAAAGCAGTTAGAATTATTGAAAGAGAAAATGTTTTAATGTTTGTCGTCGACAAACGACTTTCAAAAACAGAAATCAAAAAACAAATTGAAGAAACATTTGATGTGAAAATTGACAAAGTCAGAACTCTTTTGAGAAATAATAAAAAATATGTTTATGCAAAATTAAATAAAAAAAATCTTGCTATTGATTTAGCGACGAAATTGGGGTTAATGTAAATGGCTGGAAAAGTTGTAAAAGATGCGAAAAGTTTTTGGAAAACATTTAAAACAAGAAATGCAAGAAGAGAAACAAATCTCGCATTAAAACAGCATACAGGAACGCCCAGTTTTGACGAAGACGAAACACCCAAAATAGGGGGGGAATTTTCAGAAGATTATTCAGTAGATTTACTGCAACAAAATTATCCACTTGGAACAATAGGAGATATTTTATAATAAAATGGGAAAAAGAATAATTATGCAAAGGCGTGGAAAAGGAAGCAAGACATACAGAGTTAGACCAAGCGCTTTTAAAATTTTTGTTGGATATACTCGTGATTTGCAAGGAGAAGGCGAAGTTATTCAATTAGTAAATTCTCCTGCACATTCTGCGCCACTTGCAAAAATAAAATACGCAAATAAAAATAATGAAACAAAAACTTTTTTTATACCCGCGTTCAACGGAATGATTGAAGGACAAAAAATAAATCTTGATTCTGAAAATAAAGAAATTAAAAATGGAAATATTATGCGATTGAAAAATCTCGGAGTTAAAACAAAAATTTATTGTGTTGAATCGCGACCTGGAGACGGGGGCAAATTTATAAAAACAGGCGGGAACTCTGCAGAAGTAAATAAAATACTTTCAACAGGAATTGTGGTTTTATTTCCGTCAAAAAAAATTAGAGAATTTAATGAAAATTGCCGAGCTGTCGTCGGAATAATCGCAGGACATGGACGACTGGAAAAACCAATTGTCAAAGCAGGAAAAGCGCATTATATGAAAAAAGCAAAAAATAAATTATGGCCAAGAACTTCAGCATGTAAAATGAATGTGGTGGATCATCCATTTGGCTCTGGTCGTGGCAAAGTTGCAAAACAAAGAATTGCAAAACGAAACGCGCCTCCAGGAGCAAGAGTTGGAAAAATCAGGCCAGACAGAACAGGAAGGAAAAGATAAAATGGAACAAATTGAAACACAAAAAAAAGAATTTACTTACAGAGGCAAGACACTTGAAGAGTTGAAAACATTAGATGTTCGTGAGTTTGCGAAATATCTTCCAGCTCGGCTAAGAAGAACTGTTCTTAGAAATTACAACGAGATTGAAAAATTTGTGAATAAATCAAAAATAAAAATGAAAAAATCAAAACCAATAAAGACACATCAGCGGGATATTGTAATTGTTCCGCAAATGATCGGAATGAAAATCGGGGTTTACACTGGAAATGCTTTTTTCTTGACTGAAATAATTCCAGAAATGTTAGGGCATGTTTTAGGAGAATTTTCAATGACTCGTTCAAAAGTTAAACACGGAACTGCAGGAATTGGGGCAACAAAGGGCTCTAAGTCCCAGAGTAAACATTAAAATGACAAAAATTCAATTAAATAAAACAAACGAGTTTCAAAATCTCAGCTGTGCCTTCGCACAGATCGCCATTAAAGATTTTGCATACAGAAAACAGAAAGTTTTCTGTCCTTTCCAAATTGAGAAATCAAAAAAATTCGGAAAGAATACAGAAAATTCAGGAAAAATTTTCTGTCTCTTAAACTCCTCGTTTCACTCGG
>CAYVCF010000013.1:0-18343 GCA_964450135.1 Candidatus Woesearchaeota archaeon | reverse complement strand
CCTTGCAATCCAGAACACGCAATGAAAGTTGTTTTTTCTGGTTTTCTTCCAACACCTTGAAGTAATTTTCCAACAGCTTCTTTAACAGCGTTGAATTTTTCTTCTTTGTATTGAACAGCGTCCATTTTATTTATTGCAACTGCAATATTTTTTACACCCATTGTTCTAAGCAACCACAAGTGTTCTGTTGTCTGCAGTTCTACTCCTGACGGAGCTGAAATAACTAAGAAAGCACAATCAGCTTGTGAAGCACCTGTGATCATATTTTTTACAAAATCCCTGTGCCCTGGGGCGTCAATGATTGTAATTTCATATTTTTGTGTGACTAATTTTTTATAAGCTAAATCAATTGTAACTCCTCTTTCTCTTGATTCTCTAATCTCATCCATAACATAAGCAAATTCAAAACCGATTTTTCCGTGCTTCACAGCTTCTTCCTTGAGTTTTTTCATTTCTTGTTCAGAAACAATTCCAGAATCAAAAAGCAATCTACCGACTGTGGTTGATTTTCCAGCATCAACATGCCCAACGAAAACAACATTCATGTTTGGTTTTGCTCTTGCCATTTTAATTTTAACCTTACGTAATAGTTAATAAAAAATATGGTTTATAAACTTTTCTGTGATTTTTTAAATTGTTGAAAAAATTTTTAAAAAAAATATTTTTAAGTTTCTCGACGACGAAATCTCGCAAAGATTTTTTCGCAGAAAAAATAAAATGCGCGACTACGGGTGTATCAAAATTACGCACAACGAAGTTGTGCAATTTATTCGCTTCAAAATTGACTTCATAGAATTTTTTCGCAGAAAAAATAATTAATGTGAAGATAAAATTTTATTCAGGGTTTTAGAATTTTATTGCTAAAAGATCATCTATGCAAATAACGAGAATCTTAATCTAAGAAATTTATTCTATTAACAATTCTCTTAAAATTTTTCCTTGACGAAGTTTGGAAAAATTTCAAAAAAATGCGAACTCGCGACCTCGCTCGGCTTGCACACGTAATTCTCTTCGCGTCGGGGGATGTGAAATTTGTTACCCCTTTAAAAATAATACAGACAAAAAGTTTATAAACTTCTTTTTTCTGAAAATCTCATGGAACTAAAAAGATACACTGGAACTTTTCCAGATTGCAAAAGACAAATTGAAGGAGCAGGACAAAGAATAGCAACAGCAAGACAAGGAATGCTTGACAGAATCAAACAAGGACCAAATTCTCATTACAAAACTGAAGGTTGCTGGTATCCAGAAGGAACTGCAAAAATAGATGGAACAAATTATTGGTGTCTTGGAAAATTCGCGCCAACAACTCATTATGCTCAACAAACTTTAGAAGCAAATGCAAGAGAAAAATATTTACCTTTAACAGATGAAATTAAATTAGGAGAAAAACCCGCAGTGCAATTAATTAGAGAAATTGCAGAACAAGACGCAGAACTTCCTGCGCATCAAAAAAGAATTTTAATTCCAACAAGACAAGATTTATTTTCAGTTCATTCGGAAGATTTAGGAGATGTTGATATTGCGCAATTTTTAGCAAGAGACCCAAGAGTAGCCGAGAAATATGGAAAATTTTTAAGAAATAAATGTGGAATTAATAATGTTTGGTTTTATCAAATTGGATACGAATTTGATAATGTTGGAGCAGGATTTTGGCTTCATTGTTTGGACCTCGACGACGATTCCAAGTTCGATGGCAGCGTCAGGGGCTTCTACCTTGATATTGGTTCTCTGTTCGGGGTAGTTTTGAATTAATTTTTCTTTAAACTTTTTTCAATCTCAAAAAGTCGTTTTAATTTTGCTTCTCTTTCTTTTCCAAGAATTCCACACTTGAAAAAATCTGCCTGAAATCCAAAACATAAGTCAGCTAAAATATTTTCTTCTGTTTCACCGCTTCTATGAGAAAAAATTATTTTTATTTTATTTTCCTTTGCCAAGTCGCAAACTCTGCGAACATTCAGCAAGGAGCCGCACTGATTTGGTTTTACAATAATTGCGTTAATAGATTTCATTTCAATTGCTTTTTTTAATCTTGAAAAATTTGTAACAGTTAAGTCGTCGCCGACAATTAAACATCCTGGAAAAATTTTTAAAAGTTTTGCAAAACTCTCAAAGTCATCCTCGTCAAACGGATCTTCAATATAAAAAATAGAAAAATTTTTTATCAGATTTTTCAAATAAAATAATTGTTCTTGCGAATCTCTGTCAAGTTTTGGATTTTCATAAAAGTATTTTTTTCTTTTGTAAAATGTTGAAGCAGCGATATCAATTCCGAGTGGGACTTTTAATTTTTTTAAAATTTCTAAAACTTCTTTTTCATTTAACAAAGTCCGCCAGCCGTTTTCATCTCCGATTTCTGATTTAAAATTTTCATCTGTTTTAGAAATTTCAATTCCTACACTCTCTCTTAATTTTTTATTTAATTCAAAAGAATTTTGCAATTTGTCGTCGGGAATTAACAAAAATTCCTGAAAGTCAGGTTTTTTATTTAAAGAATATTTTGAGTGTTGTCCCCCTTCAACGCAGTTTCCAACAAGTCGCGGAAAATTTTTTGCTTTTTCATTTATAATCTGCCAGACCTGTTTTTTCTTTTCTTTCGCGATTGCTTTCAAAACCGCGCTTTCCAAAGCAAACAAAGTGTTTGCTCCAATATGTCCTTCAGTTATATCTTCCACTCTTCGCAAGTCCTCAAATTTTTCAATAATTTCTTTAGAAAAATAATCTTTTAAATTTTTTATTGATTGAATATCTTCTTGCAAATTTATTTTATACGGCTTTGCTTCAAATTTTCCCTTGGATTTTCCATTTGGCGACGACGAACTGAATTCTCCGACATTGGTTTTTATTGAAACAGAAATTGTTTTTTCATTTCTTGAATCCAAAATTATTTTTGCTGAGACCTCTTTCACAATAACCATAAAAAACAAAGGCAATCAAGGTTTTTAATTTTAGCGTATCAAAACTTTTGATTTTTTATTCAAAAACTTTAATAAGCCCGATGATTTATTTTTATAATGAAAAAGAGGGGTTTGATTTGTCTTGCAATATTGTTAATTTTAATTATAGGGTTCTATTTTTTATTTAATCCTTTTTTTGAAAAAGAATCAAACGAAAGTTGTGTTGAAGATAAAGATTGTGTTCCGTCGTCGTGTTGTCATGCTGAAAAATGCGTGAGCATAAATAATTCTAAAAATTGTTCAGGAATTTATTGCACCCAAGAATGTTCAAGTCCGTTAGATTGTGGCGCTGGAAAATGCGGATGTGTCAAAGAAAAATGCGAGGTTGTAAAAAATGAATAGAAAAATATTTTTCGTCTTAATTATTCTTTCAATTTTCTTAATTCCTTTTTCATTTTCTCAAATTTCCGACGATAATTCTGAAGAAAGTGTTCGTGTTATTATTGAAATTAAAGAACCAATTGTGGAAAAAAATTTTTTTTCTGAAAAAAATCTCCATCAAACAACTGAAAATGTCAAAGAAAATTTAATTAAAGAAATCGGAGAAGAAAAAATAAAAAATGATTTTGGAAATTCTTTTTCTGCTACGCTTTCTGAAGAAGAAATAAAAAATTTAAAAGAAAATGACGACGTGAAAAATATAAAAATTGTAAATCAAAGAAAAATATTTTTGCAAGATTCTGTTAATATTGTAAATGCAAGTTTAAGCTGGAAAATAAATTTTTCTGAACAAAATTTAACAGGCAAGGGCGAAACAATCTGCTTAATTGATACCGGAGTTGATTATACTCATCCTGATTTAGGTGGTTGTTATGGAGAAAATAATTTTTCTTCAAATTGTAAAATTATCGGGGGAATTGATTATTGTTCAGATGACGAGAATTGTTCTTCAACAGACAACGATCCAATGGATAGTCACGGACACGGGACACACATCGCAGGAATAATTTCTGCAAACGGAATAATAAAAGGAGTTGCTCCTGATTCAAAAATAATTTCAATTAAAGCCGGAACCTCCTCTGGTGTTTTTTACGACGACGATTTAATGGCTGGAATAGAATGGTGCATTAACAACGCGAGTAAATTTAATATTTCAATAATAAGTTTGAGCTTGGGCGCAGGACTTTATGATTCTTATTGCGAAGAAGATCCTCTCGCGAATTATATAAATAATGCGACTGCAAAAAATATTTCTGTAATTGTTGCAACAGGAAATAACGGAAACTACACTCACATTGCAGGACCTGCTTGTGTAAAAAGCGCAATTGCCGTAGGAGGTTCTACAAAAGATTTTACAATTTCTTTTAACAGAAATTCTATAACTGATTTAATTGCTCCTGGAATTTCAATAAACTCAACAAAAAATAGCGGGAGTTATTTTGCAAATTCTGGAACATCAATGTCAACTCCGCATGTCGCAGGAGCATTTGCAATATTAAGACAATTTTTTAAATTACAAAATTCAAGAGAGCCGACTCCAGAAGAAATTTTACAAATTTTAAAATCCAGCGGAAAAATAATTGAAGATTTTTCTGGCAGTAAATTAAATTTTTCACAAATAGAAATCTATTCTGCAATTGCTTCAATAGAAAATGAAAATCCCATCGTGAAATTAATCTTCCCTCAAGAGAATTATGAAGGCGTTTTAAATAAAATAAATTTTAGTTGTTTTGCAAAAGATCCGCAACTTTCAAATTTAACTTTTTATTTATGGAATTCAACTGACTTGGTTTACACTGAAACCCGTGAAGAAATTTTGAAATTTGAGGCAGAAGAAAATTTTAATGTCGCAAATTTAAGTTTTGGAAATTATGAATGGAATTGTTTAGCGATTGATTTGAAAAATAATTTTAGCTTTAAGGAAGAAAATAATAGTTTAAACATTTTTGAAAAAAAAGTTCAGCTAAACTTTCCAGAAGATAATTCATTCGCAGAGTCAACCCAATTGTTTAATTGTTCGATGCTTCGCCCAGACAGCGAAAAAATTTCAAACGTGACTTTTTTATTATGGAATTTTTCAGATGAAGTTTACGAATTAACAAAAAATATTTCAGAAGCAGACGAAGGTTTATTTGAATATAACTTTATTGTCGACGGAGATTATTCTTGGAACTGCATTTTTTACAATAATTTTTCAGAAGAAAAAACCGCAGAAACAAATTTTTCTATAATCTATGATAAAACTGCCCCGACAATTTTGGGAATAGAAAAAATAACTGAAGAAACAAATGCTTACATAAATTTTGAAACAAACGAGGAAACCAATTTCACAATAAATTACGGAATAGATGAACTTAATTTAGAAGATGAAAATGAAACTTTATCAACGGAGAATTCAATATTTTTAAAAAATTTGGAAAATTCAACGACTTATTATTTTAGTTTGAATATTTTTGACAGAGCAGGAAATCTTTTGGAAAATTATTCTGGAGAATTTAAAACCAAAACCACTGAAACAGAAGTTGAAGAAAGTTCTTCTTCAAGCTCAAGCAACAGCGTCGAGGGTCCAAGCGCGACAATTACAACAACTAAAAATACAACTGCAAAAAATACTTCTCCTGCAAAAACAATTCAGGAAAATAAAAAAAATATTTCTGAAAATAAATCTGAAGAAGAAATTGTTAGTAAAAGTCCTTTGACAGGTTTTGCGATCAATGGAGTTGGAATAAAAAATATTTCTTTTATCACAGGGTTTGTTCTCTTAATTTCATCTGTAATCTTTTTTGCTAATTATAGAAAAAAGAAAAAAATTTCAATTATTGTAGAAGAAAAATTTAATAACTTAGAAAATCTATCTCAAGAATGAAATCCTTAAATCCATCCGCAAGAGAAAATAAACGCTATCTTTTTATTAAAGGAAAAAATCTTAGAGAAGAAATTGAAAGTTCTATTTTGGATTTTGTCGGAGTTTTGGGTTTTTCAAAAACAGGTTTAAATTTTATAAAAACAGAAAAAGATTTTGCGATAATTTCTGTTAATCGCGAAGCAGTTAATTTTGTCCGAGCTTCGCTTTGTGTCTGGCCAGAAAAAATAATTGTTGAAAAAGTAAGCGGAACTTTGAAAGGTTTGGGAAGATAATTTTATGGGCACGGAGGGAGTCTAACCCTCGTCTGTCGGTTTCTTCAAATTTCCTTCTGGAGCCGACAATAATAAACGTTATACGACGCACCCTTGGGATTAAAAGAATTATCGGATTTTTAAGTTTATCTTTGATTGTAATAATCTTTAAAAAGTAATTCTTAAATAAAATTTTATGAAAACAATTGGAACTTATAAAGATGAGCACGATCCTGAATTGGAAAAAATTGCGAGAAAATTAAATGACCTTCGGCCACAGCACATTCTTCTTGAAAAATTAGGAACTCATAAAGTTACAATTCCCGACGATGCTCCAGAAGATTTGAATTCTGAAAATTGGAGAAAGATAGATATTGCAAATGTAAGGTTAAATAGAAGAAGTATTCAGTTTCCTTTAGAATTTTTTTGCGATCCAAATCCCCCTTTAACTTGTCAATATTCTTTTTTGTATCTTCAAAGAATTGGAAAAGGCGAAGCAGGAACTCATTATGCGGTATTTGTCAGACCAATTAGAGAGAACTTTGCAAAAATAGGTTTTTGAAATTTAATTTTGATTTATGCAAAAAATAATCAACTTTGCCGTCGGGAATTTTTCATAAAGTTTGCAAAAATATTTTTGCGACAGAAAAATGCGAGTTATTCAAACTTCTCTAGAGAAAATTAGTTCTATAAATATTTTTAAACTCAATTAAATAAAATAATTTAACCCCGCACAGATAACATAAACATATTTAGTTTGGTCTGCGCATTGAAGGAAACCTTAGGTTTCTAATTCGTAACTTTGCATTTATGGATTGTTAGCAAAATTACTCACCCACACGCCTTCCTCTTTCTGTTCCGGAGACGAGGTATTTTTCAATCACTCGCCCTAAAAGTAGAAAATTCATTTGATCTTGAACCAATTGAGGTTTTGGGAACATTTCTAATTGAAAGATATGTGGAAAGAAATGAAGGTAAGTTTAGAAGAAAATCAATTAAATTTATTAATCTGTCTTCACAACTTTAATTATGGAAATTGAAAAACTCAAAAAAAAATCACGGGCTTATGCTTTGAAAAATGCTCTGGCTCATGACGGAAAAGCAATTATAGGAGCGGTAATTTCGTCGCTTTTTGTTGAGGGTTTGAAAAAAGAGGACTTGAAAAAATTTGGAAAAATAATTAATAAGATTGTTGATGAAATAAACTCTTTAAATCTTGAAGAACAAAAATCAGAATTTGAAAATCTGCAAAATCAAGTTCATGAAAGAGAAGTTCGCGAAGGTCTGCCTGAATTACCGAATGCAAAAAAAGGAAAAGTTGTTATGAGATTTGCTCCGGCTCCGTCAGGCGCGTTGCATATTGGACATGCTGTTTCAAATGTTATATCGTCGCTGTTTGTAAAAAAATATGGGGGAAAATTTTATGTTAGAATTGAAGATACAAATCCAGAAAAAATAGATTTAGATTCTTACAAATTTTTCAAAGAGGACTGCGACTGGCTTTTTGGAAATGTTGAGGATTACATAATTCAGTCAGACAGAATAAAAATTTATTATGACTATGCAAAAAAGTTAATTAAAAAAAATTCTGCTTATGTTTGCACTTGCGACCCTGAAGATTTTAAAAAAAATTCAGAAGAAAAAATTCCTTGTGAATGCAGAAAAAAAACAATTAAAGAAAATGAAACTGATTGGAAAAAAATGTTAGATAAAAAAGGTTTTAAAGAAGGCGAAGCTGTTTTGAGATTTAAGACCCCTGAAAAATTTGGCGGATTTTCAAATCCAAATCCCGCAATGCGAGATTTTCCTCTTGCAAGAATTAATTTAACTTCTCATCCTCGACAAAAAAATAAATTTAGGGTCTGGCCTTTAATGAATCTTGCGGTTCCTATCGACGACATTGAATTTAAAATGACTCATGTAATTCGCGGAAAAGATCATATGGACAATGCAAAAAGACAAAAAATGTTTTATCAAGTTTTAGGATTGGGAAAAAAATTTCCATGGACTTTTTTTATGGGGAGAATAAAATTCACTGACTTGAAATTGGGAAAACGCCACATCAAAGCAGGGATTGAATCAGGAGAATTTTCTGGATGGGACGACGAAAAACTTCCGACTTTAGTTTCTTTAAGAAAAAGGGGTTACAAACCAGAAGCATTTTGGAAATTTGCAGAACAGCGAGGACTAACTGATGTTGACAAAGTTATCTCTCAAAAAGATTTTTTTGAAGTGCTTGATAGATTTAATAGAGAATAAAATAAAATTATTTTATTATTGAGAAAATATCAAAAAGGATTTACAATCCAAAATTTTGAACAAACCCTTCAATGATTTTATATTCTTGCAAAAATTCAAAACCTTTTTTTGTTAAAACAAAAAATCTTTTTTCCTGTTTCGCACTCTTTTTGTCGTCGTCAATTTCTAATTTTATAAATTCTTTTTCAATAAGTTCACTGATGTATTCTTTGAACATTTGTGGCGACAGATTTGAAGCATAAAGCAAACGAGTTGGTTTTATTTTTCTGTTTGCGCGAACAGATTCCAAAACATCTTTTATCACTTCAAGTCTTTCCCGTTTTCTCGTCATCTTTGCCTCGTGAATTTTAATACTCCATACAAGAATAATAAAAATATAATTATATTAAGAAGATAAACAATAATTATCGCAAGAAGATTCCAGCTAAACCAAAACGACGCAAGAGCGTTTAAAACCCACGCGCTCAAACTAAGCATCATTGCAAAAGAATATTGTTTCATAAATTTATGTTTTACTTTATCTTGCAGATATTTTGAATAACTTATTGCTCCGACGATTAAAAAAATAATTATCTGCGACAAGAAAAGAAAATAATAAGTTTGCCAAAAATAATCCAGCAAGACAATCACCGCAGACATTAGGTAAAAAATAAATATTTTTGGATTAAACAACGAGCTTGTTGATTTTTTATTTGGGTCTTCAAAATTTTTCCACAACAAACTATAAAGCAAAAAAAATCCAGCTGTCACTAAAAAAAATTCAAACAACGAAAATATAAAAAAATAATTTGGAAGATAAGGAGACAAAATATATCTTATAAAAAATCCAACTCCGTAAAAAAAGAAAGCATTTCTAAAATATCTTATTCCACGATGAAGACTTAACTGAAAAAGGCGGTCTGTTTTCAAAACAATGAACGCGCAAATGAACATTATCGCGAGCGCGTAAATTATTTTAATTAATTCTTTATTTTCTAATAGTAACTCTATCATAAAGTTCAAGAATAAAAAGGGTTTTTAAGGATTTATGTAGAAAAGATATATCTTAGTTCTATAAGAATTTTCCTTATTTTTTCTTCTTTTTGTTTATATAGTAAATGACATAATAAATTGAGCAAAAATTAATGTCATTTCCTCAATAGTCAAGGCATAAATGCTCAACAAACAATGTCTTTGACTATAAATAAGAAATCTTTAATGAATTTACAATCAAGCACTTGCCAATCTTTCATCGCCCTGCTCAGTCGCTTCAGGGCACTTTACTTTTTAAAAGTTTAAAATTATTTTTTAAAAATTTTCAATTTCTCGTCGGCAAATTAAATTGTTTCTCTTGCTGGCTTAATACTAACTTGAGGAAGAATATGTTCATAAAATGCATCCTTGTATGCTTGCGCGTCTTCTCTTCTTACAAAATATAACTGAGAGTTTGGCGCGGGTTTCTTTGGAGACATATCAAATCCTCCGCCAGTTAATGTCCAAGATGTTTCAGAAGAATAAGTTAAAATATTTTTTGCTGTCAAATAATCTAATAATTGTTCAAATATTGGTTGAAAACTTTTCTCACCATCTCCTTCGCGAAAAATTCTATTTCTAAATCTTTTTAATTTTTTCCAATCAACATTTGCTTTTCCATCTTGTTCAGAAACGAAATCTGTTAAAGTCATAATTTAATTTATTAGAAAGGATTTAAATAAATTTGTGTGATGAAAATATTTGATGTTTTGTCGTCGATATTTCAAATGAAATAAAAATTTTGCAAAATTTTTTCAAAAAATCTGTCGGAAGTTTTAAAAACCCATATTTTCTTGTTAAACTATCCTATGAACTCTTGCGAGCGAGGTTGAGTTCTGGATAAATAAATAAAATGACAGACCTATATAAAATAATTGAAGTTGCAAGACAAACTGGAAAAATTGAAAAAGGGACAAACGAAGTTACAAAAGCAATTGAGAGAGGAACTGCAAAATTTGTCGTCTATGCAACTGATGTTGAACCAAAAGAAATTGTTCAGCACATTCCTGTTTTGTGCAAAGAAAAAAAAATAAAATGCACAACAGTTGACAACAAACAAAAATTAGGAATCGCAGCAGGTCTTCAGGTCTCTACATCTTCTATCGCAATCATTCAATCGGGCAATGCTGAAAAAGATATTGTCTCGTTTAAATAAATTCTAAAATGAAAGCTCAACAGAAAAAAGAAATTAAACAACAATCGTCAAAGGCGAGCGACAAAATTCTTAGCGAGAAAGCTGTTCCAGCAATTGTTGAAGAGATCGTCGGAAGAACTGGTTTTAGAGGAGAAATTACTCAAGTAAAGGTCTTAGTAAAACAAGGAAGAGACGAAGGCAGAGTTATGAGACGAAATGCAAAAGGTCCGATTCGCGTCGGCGACACTTTAATGTTGAGAGAAACAGAAATTGAAGCACGCAGAATTAAATCAAGCGTAAGCAAGGGGAGTTATAGTTAAATGTTCGGAGACAATTCAGCATTTTCAGTAGCTCAATATGGTATTGAAGAAATGAAAGATAGATTAGTAAGAGATTGCGATAGAAAATTTAAAACAATGTCTGTTGGTCAAGTAATGGATGTTCAATGTCCAGTCAAATCTTTAGCAGATGCGATTAGAGAAATATATTCAGGAAAAAACCAAATGGTTCGTTTTAAGAAAAATGCAGACAGAACATATGAAGTTGCTGTTGTAAAAATTGGGGGAAACCCAAATGCCTAAGTGTTCTTATTGCGGTGAAACTTATCAATCTCCTCGAGGATTGACTTATGTAAAAACAGACGGAGAAATTCTTCATTTGTGTTCTTCAAAATGCAGAAAAAATATTTTTATGAAAAGAAGAAAAGTTAGATGGATTAGTAAAAAAAAGAATTAGAAAAAAATTAATCCCAAAATCTAATCAATTGTAATTTGCAAAAAATTATTCATAAATTTAATTCAATCGCTCAACCAAAAATATGAAAAACCAGAATAAAAATTTCTGCATTAAAAATTAAAAGTTCATTAGCGCAACAGCGTACAAAATTAAATCTCCGACGACAAAAAATTATTCTTCTCAAATTATTTTTTCGCAATCTTCCACATTAATTCAAAATATTTTCTATAAGAATTTGAAATTTCTTTGTTCTTGATTAAAATCGCGATAGGACTTTTTATCCATAAAATCAAAGCGACTTTGTCTTTGTAAATATTTATCGCCAAAGGATTTGCATATTTTTGCGGAAGATATTTTATTTCTGAAAGAGGAATTTTTTTGTGAAGTTTTTCTGAAGAAATTATTTTTGCTTTTATTTTTTTAGCAGTCCTGTCTTTGTCATACCATTTAAAATAAAACGGAAGAATTTCAAACGCAGAATTGCTCGCACCTAAAATTAAAATTTCTTTATTGTTTTCAAGTTGGTCTTGAAAAATATTTTTCAGACCTTCTTCGCCTTTGTAAAAATTTGTTTCTTCTTTTTCTTTTGTTTTATTGTAAAACCCCATCATCGACGGGATTTGTTCTAAAATAGAATTTTCTTTTTCATTTAAAATTTCAAGAAAACGATTTGGATTTGATGCCTGAAATGATTTTATGTTGTTTTCAACAATATAACCCGCTAAACCTTTTTTTATCAGCATTTCAATTGTGTCATAAATTGTTCTTCTGTGCAAGCCAGTTTTTTTGGAAATATTTCCTGCATGACTCGGTCCAAGTTCAAGAAGGGCTTTGTAAACTTTTGATTCATTTTTTGTAATTCCTACTTGTTCTAAAATTTCTGAATTCATTTTTTTATAAATGAGATAATGTTTTTAATCCTTTCTATGTGGTGTTAAAACTCACCACATAAATTAATGAAATAAAATCTATTCACATTAATAACTAAATCAGGGAGGTAAAACAAATGATAAATCAAACAGAAAATAAAATAATTGAATTGATTGCTACAGACAGATTAGATATTCCAATTTCTAGTTTATCTGGAAAATTAAAAAGAATGAAACCCAAAGTTGCTTTAGCAGTTGAATTTTCTGGAAATTCTTTTCAAGGAGAAAGAGTTTATGCAAGAGTTGAAAGCCAAGAAAGAATGAAAGCAAGAGGAATGCGCGACGCTGTTGAAAGATTTCAACAAACTTTTCCGCAATATGGAGAAATTCTCAAAGAGATGATTGCTGAAGAAAGAGCAAGCAGAGAAACCTATTTGCATTTCGGAGTAAATTCTGGATGCAGATTAAGTGCTGATGATTATCTTGAAGTTATGAAAAATCTTGGTTTTGACGAGAGAAACGCACTAAGACTTTATGAAACTTTGATAGATACAAGCAGAAAAATTTCAAGAGCGAGAGATGAAGAACGAAGCGTTCTTATCGGATAAAATTTTTTATTTTTTATTTTTTATACATTAGTTATTTAAACCGCTTTTTTTAATGGGGAGCGGAAAAAAGTTAGAGGACTAGAAATCACACTTATCGACGGAAAACAAGTTGATACTAGAGAAATTAAAAATATTTTGCTTTCTTCTCTTCAAAGAATGGGATTATCTTCGTTATATTTTCCGGATGGAATTTTATCTGCAAAAAACAAACTTTACTTAAATTTTAATGTTCCTCTAGGATATGTTCCCGAAGCAAGAGCAGTTATTTCTACACTCTATCATCTCTTAAGAAAATAAACCAAACTCTTTTAAACAAGTTTTTTCTTTAATTTTAATGACAGAACTTCCAGAAATTAATGTCGGTGTTTTCGGACACATTGACCACGGAAAAACAACTTTACTTAGCAAGCTCTCTGGAAAATTTACAGACACACATTCTGAAGAATTAAAACGCGGAATCACAATCAAGCTCGGTTACGCAGATATTATAATTTATAAAAATGAAAAAGGATATTCAAATAAAAAAGAAAAAAATTCAAAACCAATTAGACATGTGAGTTTTATCGACGCACCAGGGCATGAAATGCTGATGGCGACTGCTTTGTCTGGGGCGGCAATTATTGATGTCGCTATTTTAGTAATTTCTGCAAGCGAAGGAATCAAACCGCAAACTCGCGAACATTTGATCGCGCTAAAAACTAAAAAAATAAAAAATATAATTATTGTTCAGAACAAAATTGATTTGGTTGATAAAAAAAGAGCAATGGAAAATTACAAAGAAATAAAAAATTTTGTGAAAGGAACAATTGCTGAAAATTCTGCGATAATTCCTGTCTCTGCGCAACAAGAAATTAATATTGAAAAAATTTTTGAAGAACTTGCAAAAATAAAAATCCCAGAAAGAGATGAAAACTCCCCGCCATTTTTTATAATCGCGCGAAGTTTTGATATAAATCGTCCTGGAACAAAAATTTCTGAACTTCGCGGAGGGGTTTTGGGAGGAATTTTAAAAAAAGGAAAATTAAAAATTAACGACGAGATAGAAATTAAACCTGGATTGAACATTAAAAAACAAAATCAGCAAACTTACAGAACAATAAAGACAAAAATAATTTCTTTGCATAAGGGCTCTGAGTCAGTTAAAGAAGTTTTCCCTGGCGCGAGCATTTCAATTGAAACAGAACTTGATCCTGTCCTGACTAAATCGGACTCACTGACTGGTTGCGTTGTTTCTGCAAAAGGAAATCTTCCTGAAATTTCTTACAAAATAAAATTAAAAAAAGATTTATTTGACGAAGTTTTTGGTTCTGAAAAACACGAAAAAGTTCAGCCTATAAAAACAAAAGAAATGTTAATGCTAAGTATAAATACCACAATCACCGTCGGAGTTGTTGAAAAAATTAATGAAAACAATTCTGAAATTGAACTGAATTTAAATCTTCCAGTTGTTGCAATAAAAGGAGAAAATGTTGGAATTGCAAGAAACATCGACGGACACTGGAGATTAATTGGAAGCGGAGAGATTGTTTAAGAAGAGATAGATATACTTCTATTAAAAAAAGAAAAAATAATCTTCTAAAATATAATCTTCAATTTTGGTTCGCTGACGCTCGCAATTTATCTTTATTAATAATACTTCTGGCTTCGCCGAAAATTTAAATTATTGTGACTTGCAAATAACTTTACTCAAAGATTTAAAATTTTGTTTCAAATTAATTAAACCCCGACGAGGAAATCCAAAAATTTCACAAGAACCCTTATTAAAAATTTTCTTTCAACTTAAAAGCTTTTTTGCGGAAAAATTCGCAGAATGCAATTTTGGAGCAAATTGATTTTACGAAGCGATCGCGCAAATTTATGTTTTGTTATCAGAAAGATATTTTTCAAGACACTTTATTTTTTTCAAACAAATTTCTTCCCCCAATAAAATATTATTTTCATCTGACCTTCTAACACTAACGCCTGTTAAAAAAGACGCGAAAACAGGAAAATTTTTTTCTGCAACTATATTTACATATTCTCCTTTTTGAATTGAAGTATCCCATTTCCCGTTAGGAAAATAAATTCTTTTTTCTTCTCCACTAACCTTTACTCTATAACTAATTGACAATGATAAATCGCTGTGATATCTTGATTGATCTGCTGATAAAACAGAAACATTTTTTATTATAACTGATTGTTGTTTTGATTCCCAATATTTTCCATAACCAATAAGTCCGACTGCGATAACTCCGAAAACTGCGCAGATTTTTTCTAAACTAAAAATCTTTTTCATAATTTATTTAACCTAAAAGAATATTTATAAACATTTGTGAAATTTCGGCTTTGCGTCAGAATAGCTCATAATAATTCCTTTTTTAGAAATTTTTTTTAAGCAAGTCGGAATTCTTTTTCTAAAAATTTGTCAATTTTTTTTGAGTGCTTTCTGCAATAGTCCTCAACAATTGTCGCGAGTTTGTGCGCGTTCAAATAAGATAATTTTTTTGTGTTCATCATTCTTCTCTCGTGGAGTTCGTGAATTAAAATGATTTTATATTCTGAAGAATGAATCGCGTCATCTATCCATATCTCATTTTCTGGAACGAATTTATCTACATAACCATGCGAACCTCCTGCAAAATAAATATCTAAAAAATCTCTGACTGCTTCTCCGTTTACAATATAGACAAATAATTTATTCTTGTAATTTTTCCAAATTTTTTTATGAACTTTTTCCAAAAATCTTTTTCTCTTAAAAAAATATTTTAATTTTCTCGCAAAAGAAGAACGAGCCCTTTCTTTTTTTTCAGCAAAACTTGCTAACTTGTAGGCATTTTCAAAAGAAACTTTTTTTCCCATAAGACGATTTTCAATAAGAAGATGGTCAATGTAAAAATGCGCCTCTCTTTTTTTGCAATTTAACCAAAATTCATTTTTAGGAATAAACTTAAAGCGATAATGTTGTCCAATATTTACAAAATCTTCGCAAATGTTTTTTCTAATGAATTCTCCGTCGACAAACCAAACTGAAAATAGTGATAAAGATAAAAATTTTTTCAAGTAAATTTTTTTGTGATTGTATTTTATTTTTTGAGAAACCTTTTTTAAACTTCCAAAAAATTTTATTTTTTTCAAACAAATTTTTTCCCCTTTCATAAATTTACATGCTATTTTTGTTTAAAGATTTATCCAAACGATTCATAAACTCGGTATAAAAAACAAGATTGTGAATTGTTGCAAGTCGTTGGGCGTTTGAATTTTTTTCCTTGAACATTTTGTAAATTTCTTGAAAAGAATAATTTTTGCAAAGTTCACAATCGCAAAATTTTGAAATTCTTTTTTTTGGGTTTTTTATTTTTTTCTTAATGCTGAAATATTTATTTGCCGTCGCTGTTCCAGTAAAAACATAAAGTCGTTTGTGTCGAGCATCTCTTGTAGGGATCACGCAATCAAAAAGATTATATCCGAATTTCGCGCATTCTAAAATGTCATTTGGTTTTCCAACGCCCATGCAATATTTTATTTTATCGTCGGGAAGAAGCTCTGCAGTATATTTTAAAATTCCTTTCAAAAGTTTTTTATTCTCTACTGAGTTTGATAATTTATTTTGTTGCGATGAAGTAGATAATCCTAAAGAATTTCGGCTTTTGAAATTCTTTTTATTCTTCACGGGCCAGCCCCCAAAAGCATAACCATCAAATCCTACTTTAATTAATTCTCTTGCACAAAATTTTCTTAAGGACTTATAATTTCCGCCTTGCACAATTGCAAGAATCAATGGCTTTTGTTTTTTATCTTTTGTCAATTTTTCAAATTCTTTTTTGCATTTTTTTGCCCACGCAATTGTTCTCAAAACACTTTGCTTTTGTTTTTGAAAATTTTTTTCAGAGTGTGTGCATTCGTCAAGACACATAATTATATCGCTTTTAATTTCAATTTGGGTCTTAATGCATTTTTCTGGGGTGAAATTTATTTTTTTACCGCCAAGATTAAAGATGACTTTGTCGTCGAGAATTTCACCTAATTCAGGATTTCTGTGGATTAAAGACATCACCTGAAAGCCCCCTGAATCAGAAAGAATTATTTTTTTAAAATTCATAAAATTGTGAATTCCTTTTTTTTGTTTTATTTTTTTAATTTTATTTTCTTTCAAAAGATGGTAAGCATTTACAACAACTCCTGCAGAATTTGTTTTGTTTAAATCCTCGTCGCTGAGACATTTAATAAATCCGCGAGTCGCGTCTGGAAAAAATGCAGGTAGTTTTAGTTTTTTGCCATTAATTTTTATTGAATTCATAAAATAAAAAATGAAAATGAGTTTAAAAAAATTACCCTTGAAACTCAACAAATTTTTTTAAAAATGGAAGAACCTGACCAAAAAGATATTGCGGAACTTTTTCTATTTCTGGATGATACTTAGCTCTAAATTTAAGAGGTTCTATTGGAAAGTTTGACAAATGTTGTCTAATTTTATCCAATCCAACAACAGGAACCCCTCCGATTTCTCCAAAAATTTTTTGCAAAAAAGTATTAAAATCAGAATAATCATTCTGTCCTAAAACATTGAATGGTGAACAAGGCGAAGAGATTGGAAAAGCGGGATTATATCTCTGACCCAATTCTCCTATTCTAGACAATGGGACAGAAACAAAATAAGTGCTTCTTATTGGATGAAAACTAACTTGATGAAGTCCGTCGTCATTAGAATCGCAAGAATATTTTTCCCATTCTTCTCCAAATCTAAGAGGTAAGGATTTCTCATCACACCATCTGTAAGAAACATTAATTGATTCAGCAACAGCATTTGCATCTCTTCCCTTAAAAAATTTTCTTGGATTTTTTGGAGCAAACATTCTTTTAGCAAACACGCTTAAATGTAATCGCGATAAATCTGTATGTTTTACCACTCCTGTTTCATCTTTTTTTCCAGCAAAAGAAACTCTTGCTTCTAATCTTGTAATTGGCAAATTTCCGACATCTGTCTTATCTGAAGGTTCAGGAGTTTTATGTTCATAAACACAAACTAATCCAGCATACCCCCCTCCATGAGATTCATCAAAAATTGCTAAGGAGAAGTTTGAATAATTCACATTTTTCTGTCGCAAAAATATTTTTGCAAACTTTATGGAAAATTCCCGACGACAAAGTTGATTATTTTTTGCATAAATCAAAATTAAATTTCAAAAACCTATTTTTGCAAAGTTCTCTAAGGGAAGTTGATGAGTTGTTTGCGGAAAATTTCTCGCAATTAATCCTATTGATTCTTCAACAGCAGAGTGAACCTCTAAATCCATTTCAACTGGATTATCTCTTTGCCAAAACATTGGAAAACTTTCTCTTCTGTTTGGGTCGTTATGCCTACTTATCAAAACACCTAATTTCATTTTAAAAAAATAAAAAGTATCTTAATAAAGATTATAAAGAAACAATATATATTTTACTCCGTCAATCTTTCATTAAATTCTCCAGAAATATTTTCCAGCATTTTTTCTTTAACTAAATTTTTATTTTTCGCCCAGTCCTCGTGCCCCAAAACCCAACCGAGTTTTACAAACGCTGTTTCAGCAAGTATGTCTTCTAAATAAATTATTCCTGTTTTCAAAAGTTCTCTTCCGTTGCTGTAAACTAAGGGATCAACTCTTCCGTAAATACATTGCGAAACACCGACGACAATCAGACCTTTTTCCTGAACTTCTTTTAATTTTTTTGTCCAGCCGTTTCTTGCGCGCATTG
>CAYVCF010000012.1:9440-18706 GCA_964450135.1 Candidatus Woesearchaeota archaeon | reverse complement strand
AGCATTCCTTTCTTCCGCATTCAAGATTGAAGAATGAAATCTTGAGATTGAATTTCAATTCAGTTAAATTCAAATATTTTTTATTGCATGCGTCTGGTTCAACGAGAGTTTTCACGAGTTATAGCATCACAACAAAAAAAGCGAGTGGGGGCTCGAGCATTCCTTTCTTCCGCATTCAAGATTGAAGAATGAAATCTTGAGATTGAATTTTAATCTGCTTAAAATTAAAATAAATTTTCCCCCCAATAATTTTAAAAGCGCTAATTATTCTATACTTTAATGGAACAAGAAATAAAAAAATCAAAGTTTGAAAAATTTCACGATAAGTATTACAAATTGCTTTTGATAATTCCAATAATAATTTTAATTATCTCTTTTTTTTATATTGGAAAAATTTATTCTCAAACAGGGGATTTTCTTTACAAAGACGTCTCACTTTCAGGCGGAACAACAATCACTTTAAATGGAGATATTGATTTAACAAAATTAGAAAATGAATTGAGCAAAAATTTTTCAGGAATTTCTTTTACAACTTTAACAGATATATCGACGAGAAAACCAACAGCAGTTGTGATTCAATCACGCTCTTCAGTTGAAGAATTAAAACCCGCAATAGAAAAAATTTTAGGTTATTCTTTAAATGATGAAAATTCAAGCATTGAATTTTCTGGTTCTTCGCTCGGTGAGGATTTTTACAAACAACTTTTAATTGCATTAATTATTTCTTTTGTTTTAATGTCTGCGGTTATTTTTATTTTGTTCAGAACTTTTATTCCGAGCATTGCAGTGATTTTTTCTGCGTTTTCAGATATTGTGATGCCTCTTGCTTTAGTTGATTATCTCGGAATTAAAATTTCTGCAGCAGGAATAGCCGCATTTCTAATGCTCGTAGGTTACAGCGTTGATACAGATATTCTTTTGACAACAAGAGTTCTGAAAACAAGAGAAGGAAGTTTGAATCACAGAATTTTTGGTTCGTTCAAAACAGGAATGTTTATGACAATAACCGCGCTCGCCGCAGTTCTTCCTGCCTTTTTGTTAATGACTTCTCTTCCAGATTCTTTTAGACAGATTTTTATTATTTTATCTTTTGGTTTACTCGCCGACATTATGAATACTTGGCTTACAAATGTCAGCATAATTAAATGGTATTGCAAAAGCAAAAATATACAATGAAACTTGGATTTAAAATTTGGATTTTTATATTCGCTCTGTTATTTGCATTTTTTTCAATCGCGCCTTGGAAATATTTTGAATCAGGAGTTTTAATTTCAAGTGTGACGACAAACTCAACCGCATTCGAACAAGGGCTTCGCCCAAATCAAATAATCAAATTTATCGACGGAGAAAAAATAAATTCCCTTGCAGATTATACAAATATTTTATCAGAAAAATTTAATTCTAATCAAACTACGAAAACAATTATTCAAACAAAAAATTCAGAAATTATTTTATTTTCTAATAAAGCCCCGGAAATAACTGTTTCAGAAATTCCAAAAACAAATATAAAAACAGGGCTGGATTTATCTGGAGGAGCAAGAGCGTTGGTGAAAGCAAAAGATAAAGAATTATCCACTTCAGAATTATCTGATTTAATTTCTATAACTGAAAATCGTTTTAATACTTATGGGATTGCCGACGTGAAAGTTGTTCCAGTAAAAGATTTATCTGGGAAAAATTATATGGAAATTTCTATTGCAGGAGCGACACCAAAAGATTTGCAAGAATTAGTTTCTAAGCAAGGAAAGTTTGAAGCAAAAATTGGAAACGAAACAGTTTTTATCGGCGGTGAGAAAGATATAACTTCTGTTTGCAGAAACGACGCGACTTGTGCGAGAATAGAACTTTGCGACACAACCGACGGAGGATATTATTGTAAATTTAGTTTTGCAATAACTCTTAGTCAACAAGCAGCGGAAAATCACGCGAATATTACAAAGGACTTAGAAATAAATTCAACTGCGCAGGGAAATTATCTTTCTAAAAAAATAGATCTTTATCTCGACGACAATCTTGTTGATAGTCTTTTAATTGGAGAAGATTTGAAAGGAACAGTTACAACTCAAATTTCAATTTCTGGTTCAGGACAAGGAACAACTCAGCTTGAGGCATATGATGATGCAAAAGCATCAATGAAAAAATTGCAGACAGTTCTTTTGACAGGAAGTTTGCCATTTCAATTGGAGATTGTAAAACTTGACACAATTTCTCCGACTCTTGGAAAAGAATTTTTGAAAAATATAACTCTCTTGGCCATGCTTGTATTTTTAGTAATTTCAATAATTTTATTTGTAAAATATCGCAATATAAAAATAACTCTTTCAGTAATTTTGACAATGTTTTCAGAAGCATTTATCACCCTCGGAATTGCTGCCTTAATCCGTTGGAATTTGGACGCCCCAAGTATTGCAGGAATAATTGCTGGGATGGGAACAGGGGTGAATGACCAGATTGTAATTTTAGACGAGTCAGTTTCAAATTTAAATCTTGGAATTAAAGAAAGAATTAAACGAGCTTTATTTATAATTCTCGGAGCATTCTTCACAATTTTTGCAGCAATGCTCCCTCTATTTTGGGCAGGAGCAGGAATGTTAAAAGGTTTTGCTTTGACAACTCTCATCGGAGTCAGCGTCGGCATTTTAATCACAAGACCTGCTTTCGCAGAAATAATAAAAAGAATTGGAGAATAATGTACCCGCAAAAACATTTCATTTATGCAGTCCTTTTTGCAGGATTTTTATTTTTTTTACTTCCAAAAATAAAATTTTTATTTTTGCTGATTTTTATTTTGTCTTCTGTTTTAATTGATGTGGATCATTATCTTTATTATGTTTACAAGAAAAAAAATTTTAATTTGAAAAAATCTTACAACTGGTTTTTGAAAACAGGAAAAGTTCTCATTTCATTTTCAAGAGAAAAACGAGCAAAATTTTATACGGGCTTGTTTATTTTTCACGGAGTAGAAATTTTAGTTATTTTATTTGCTTTGTCATTTCATTTTCCAATTTTTTATCCTGTTTTTTTTGGATTTGCATTTCATAATCTTTTAGATGTTGTAGATCAGCCAAGATATTGGGACAAAATAGAAAAATTATCCCTAATACACGATATTTTTAAACATAGAAACTCATCATTTATCGATGGGGATAGAGGAGCAAACTGATGTTGAAAAAAATTTAAAACTAGTTGCGAGTTCTTCAATCGTTGTTTTCATAGGGATATTAATCTCAAAAATTTTTTCTTATGCATATAAAATTTTAATCTTTAGAAATCTTGGAGCAGAAGTTTATGGGATCTTTTCTTTGTCAATAATAATTATCGCATGGTTCATTGCAATCGCTTCATTTGGTTTTTCAGAAGGCATTATTAGATTTATTTCAATTTATCGAGGGAAAAACGAAAACGAAAAAATAAAATTTCTTTTTCAATTCTCTTTAATTTCCTTGATTTTTTCATCATTAATATTTGCAATACTTTCTTTTTTATTCTCAGATTTTATTTCTAACATGATATTTCATGACCCGCAACTCCTAATTTTTCTTAGAATTTTTAGCGTAATGTTGCCTTTTTGGGCAATAAGCTCTTTTCTTATTTTTTCTTTAAGGGGATTTGAAAAAATAACTGCATCCTCTGTGATAGAAAAGATAATTCAAAATGTTTTTAAATTTTTAATTTTAGCGATTCTTTTATATTTTGGATTTAAATCTTTTTCAGTTTCAATCTCATTTTTTTCAGGGATTTTTATAATGTTTATCTGTTCTTTATTGTATTTAAAAATAAAAATTCCATGGATATTTAAAAAATATTCTTTAGATAAGCAAACTAAGAAAAAAGTAATTTGTGAATTTATTTCATATTCTTGGCCAATTTTATTTTTAGGGGTTATTTATAGCACTTTTTATTGGACAGATTCTTTTTTTATCGGATTTTTTAAATCCACAACAGAGGTTGGAATTTATAATGTGGTGGTTTCAATCGCGCTTTTGTTGGGTTTAGTTCCAGAACTATTCTTACAATTATTTTTTCCCTTAATTACAAAAGAGTATTCAAATAATAAAATAGAATTAATTTGCACCATGTCTAAACAAATTTCTAAATGGATTTTTATGCTTAATATACCTATTTTTATTTTGTTCTTTTTATTTCCAGGAACAATTATTAACCTCCTATTTGGCCCAGAATCTGCAGTCGCCATAATTGCATTTAGATTTCTTCTTTTATCTTCTTTGATTTCGTCAGTTTTTGTTATTTCAGAAAATTTACTTTCAATGGCAGGAAAATCCAAGACAATTCTTTTTGATTTAGTTATTGCAAGCGTTACAAATATTATATTAAATTATATTCTCATTCCCCTGCCTAACTTTTTTGGAATTGATAATTCTCTCGGAATAAACGGCGCAGCTTTTGCGACAATGATTTCTGTTTTACTATTTAATATTTTAATTTTTATCCACGCTAAATCTGCGACGACAATTGTTCCATTAAGAAGAAAAATGTTTGGTATTTTTTTGAGTTCTTTAATTCCACTTGGCTTTTTATTATTTGTAAAAAATTATTTTGATCCCAATTTCACTTTAATGATTTTATTAACAATAACTTTTTTCTTAATTTATGCCCTCTGCCTTTTTATCTTCAAGGCATTTGATAAAAATGACTGGATGATTTTAAATGTTTTTAAAAACAGATTGTTCCAGAGAAAGATTACTCTAAAATAAATCTATTAATCTCTTCGCAAACTTTTTCAATTTCTTCTTTTTTTAATTCTGGGAACATTGGCAAACTTAAAATCTCTTTTGAAAATTTTTCACCCATAGGAAAATCTCCGACGACATAACCTAAAAACTCAAAACCTTTTTGCAAATGAATTGGAATCGGATAATGTATTTTTGTAACAATTTCTTTTGATTTTAAATACTCAATTAGTTCATCTCTTTTTTTATTTCTTATCACATAAAGATGAAAAATATGTTTTTTATTTGGAGCTATTTTTGGTTTTTCGCAGTTTAATTTTTTGTTGTATTCTTCTGCGATTTCAATTCTTTGTTTATTCCATTTATCTAAGTATTTTAATTTTATTCTCAATATCGCTGATTGGATTTCATCAAGTCGGCTGTTATATCCTGAGATTATAGACGAGTAAATTCCTGTTTGCCCATAATTTCTCAATAATTTTAATTTTTCATTTAGCTTTTCGTCGTCGGTAATTATCATTCCTCCGTCGCCATAAGCCCCTAAATTTTTGCTTGGATAAAAACTAAAACATCCAATTTTTCCAATAGGAACTTTTTTTCCATTTAATTCTGCTCCATGGGCTTGCGCGCAATCCTCAATAACATTTAAATCATATTTCTCTCCAAGTTCTAAAATTTTTTCCATATCGCAAACCTGCCCGTATAAATGAACCGGGACAATCGCTTTTGTTTTTGAATTTATTTTTTCTTCAATTTTATTTACATCAATTAAATAGTCCTCTCCGCAATCTACTAAAATAGGTTTTGCTCCTGTTGCAACAATTGCAGAAACAGTTGGAATTGCGGTATTCGCGACAGTGATTACTTCGTCGTCATTTCCAATTTCAAATGCTTTTAGCGCTAAAAAAATTGCATCTGTTCCATTGCCGACGCCAATTCCAAATTTTTTCCCGCAGTATTCTGCAAATTCTTTTTCAAAATTTTCAAGTTCTTTTCCTAAAATAAACCAGCCACTTTCCAAAACTTTTTTTATTGCTTCTTCAATTTCTTTTTTTATTTCATTGTCCTGTCTGTTTATATCTGCGAGAGGTATCATTGCCAATATTTTTTTTTATTTTCTTTATAGAATTCAATTGTATTTTTTATTCCTTGTTCAATGCTTGTTTTTGGTTCCCATCCAATTTCGTTGTAAATTTTTGAAGCGTCTGCGTAAAAGTGTCCTGGCTCAAGGGGTTTTCTGTCAGCAGGATAAGGGATCTCCACAAATTTTCCATTCCCCGCAATTCTCACAACGAGCTTTGCAACATCACCGACGCTGAGCACATTATTTCCAATCTGTCCATAAAGCCCTGATTTTTTTATAAAACTTCCAAGATTATACGCTTGATTATTTGCTTTTTCAGAAACCGCGACCATTAACATCGCTTCAACAACATCGTCGACAAAATTAAAATCTCTTAGTTGTTCTCCACCGCCCCAAAGTTCCAAAGTTTGATTGTCCATTGCCTGTCTGATAAACCAGTTTAAAACTCCTTGCCCTGCGTCAGTCATAATGTGTCGAGGTCCGTAAGTATTTGTTAATCTCAAAGATACAACATCAAATTTAAAATGATTTGCATACCAAAAATGAAAAAATTCTGTTGCGTTTTTATTTATTCCTTGCGGGTCTGTGGCCTCGTGAATTAAATACTCTTCATTAACCGGCAAATGCTCTTCTCTAACTTTTCCATACTGGTCGCGTGTTCCAGAATAAATTATTTTCAAATTTTTTTTCCCTTCTTTCATACACTCTTTGCATGCTTCTAAAAATTGCAAATGCGATTTTAAATTCAACTCAAAATCAAACAGCGGATCTTCTTTACTTCCAATGTGACTCACAGAACCAGCGAGATTAAAAATTATGTCTGCGTCTTTAATTAATAATTTTATTTTTTCTTTGTTTCTCAAATCCCATTCTTCTCCAGAATAAATTTCAACTTTTTCTTTTATATCATAGACATTTGCGAGATTGCTTCCAAGATTTTTTATGCAAGAATCAACCAAAACAATTTTTTTTAAATTTAAAGAGACAAGTTTTAGCGCGAGATTGCTTCCAATAAAACCAAGCCCGCCTGTGATTAAAATATTTTTACCTCTTAATTTTTCTTCAAAGTCAATCAACATATTTTAGAAAATTATTTTTTGTTTTTAAGTATTATTGAGGTGAGATATAGATTCATTTTGGATAAATTCACTTTATCGCTTCTAATTCAAAATAAAGTGTTGTTGCGGGAAATATATTAAATAAAAATCTTGAATAAAATACTGGAAAGGCATTTATCATAGAATCTACCCATCTAAATTTATTTATAGAAAAAATATATTTTCTTTTTCTAATTTTAAATCTTGCCTTGCTATAATGCCAATAATCACAAAAATAATCAAACGTTCTATAAGTCATAAACTTTTTAGTTAATGGATCTTGAGCAGAACACATATTTGGAAAAGCAGGACATCTTATTTTTATTATTGCACTCTTTTTACAAATCCTCCATAATTCTTCCATTATCTTAATAAAATCTGCATCAATTAATTCAATTGTTCCATAAGATTTAATTTCTTCAAAAGTATTTTCTTTGAATGGATAGGGAAAATTTCTTAAATCATGAACGATATCAACTCCTTGTAACTTAACCATATCTAAATTTACAGAATCTCTTAAAATATCTCTACCACAACCCAAATTAAGTTTTTCGCCCATTTTTATATACAACCGAAACGGTATTTAAACTTTCTCTAGGAATAATTGAGGTAAGATATAGATTTTTTAAATTCTCGTTGGAAAATTATATTCTTGTGACCCATCTGTTTTACAAAAACTTTCAAATCTTCTTATTTGCATTCCGTCATGATTTAATCTCGCAATTGTATCCTCAACAGATATTCTTTCTCCTGTTAAAGCATCATACCCATAAATTAAACTTTCGTCAATTAAAGGCATTTCTCGGGGGTCTGAAGGACGATATTTTGTTGCATCAACTTTTGAAAGTTTCCCCTGATTATGTAACATTGGTTTTAATTGTTCACATGGGACAAAGAAAAATTCTTGTGCTTCTAATCTTTTAGCAAGTTTTTCATTGCCTTCTTCTCTTGCTTTTTTTATTTTTTCTAAAACATTTTCCCTCATTTCCTTTTCAGTAGAATGAACTTTTCCTGTTGTTGAAAAATACATTTCAACAGATTTCCAACCTGTTGCTAATAAATCTTGTTCAGGTTTGTATTCAACACGAGGTTCATCAAGCCCAAATGTTTCTGCAATTGCTTTTTTTCTAAAATCTAATTGAGCTCGCAAATCAAATAATCTTGAGTCTTGCTCAAATTCAGGATTCCCACATTCTGTTCTTGAAGAAAATGCTAAAGAAGTCATATAACCGCATGGTTCGTGAATTAAAACATTTGGACAATGAACATCTGCAGGTCGTCTTTGAAAAACAACTTTTTTGTCGTCAGTTACAACTGGAAACCCAACAGATAAACAAGGATTAAATCCTTGAGCTGGAGCCCAATCTAAACCCTCTTCAATTGCGTGATTTATTGCTTCAATTTCTTTGTAAGCCATTGTTCCTAATTTAATTTCAACAACTCCGTTAGAAAATTGTCCTCGAGTATAAGAGACACTTTGAACAAATGGGACCCAGGAACTTGTCCAACCTGCTTTAGCTTTTGGAGCCCAATTTTCTTCTGTTAATTTTTCTAAATCTTCTCCACATTGAAATCTTTCTCCTGTTTGAGTTAATTTCAATTCAAAAACATCGTGCACTTTTGCTTGTGCAATATCCCAAACATCAATCCAAGCCCCTGTTCTTTTCATAATTTTTCTATTTGAATTTCATTTAAAAATCTTATTGAGTTTTAATATATGTTTTTGAAAATAACTTTTGAAATAATCTTTATTCAACAACTTCTATTTTTAATTTTTCTTTTAATTTCTCGACGATGTTTTTGTCTAATTTTTTTCCAGAAATTTTTTCATAACCCCCGCCGAGTAATTCCCCGATATTGTCGTCAAGAATAAAAATTTCTTTTTTTGATTTGCATTTAATCTGATCTTTTTTGTAAAGTTTAATTTGTTTTTCTAATAATTTTTCTAAATCTTTAATTTCCACAAATTTTACTTCAATGTGTTCTCTTAATCCTTTTACAAATTCCCATCGACGAATGTGTTTTTTCATTTCTGATTTTGTTTTTTTCAATCTCCCGATAAGTGCGATTTCGTATTCATGCGAATGATAAGTTCCCAATGCAAGAGCAAATGGTTTTGAAAATTTAATTTCTTTTTTTGACAACCCATAAAATTCTTGTTTGTGCACTCGCAATTCTGCCTGAATTTTTATATCAAAAACTTTTTTATCTTTCTTATACTTGGTGTCAGAACAATTTTCTTTTCCTGCAACTAAAAGCGAATTCATATAACCCCCTGGAATATTCCAAACTCCTGGCGCGTGAAGTTCTTTTAAATTCCGTCGAGCGAAAATCAAAAACCCGTCAGAGGTGACTGGAAAAATTCCAATTGAAATACTCGGAACAATTTCTGGA
>CAYVCF010000012.1:0-9430 GCA_964450135.1 Candidatus Woesearchaeota archaeon | reverse complement strand
AAATTTTCGCAAATTATTTTCAATGCTTTGCAACCAGCCATTAACTTGAGAAAATTTTATTGCATTTGAACTAATTTTTATTCTTTTATTTGAGAAATTTATTTTTTTAATTGTTGCAATCCAAGAGTCAGCCCAACCTTTTTTTCTCTTGTCTTTCCAATTTTTTTCAATAAAATTCTTTTGTGCAGAATTGAATGAAATTTCTTTTCCTGTTGGAGAAATTTCTAACTTCTTATTTTGAAAATCCCAGACCTTAATGTATTGTTTATTTTTTGAATTAAGATTTTTCATAACTAAAAATAGAAAATATGAATTATAAGTCTTTGGTTAAAAGATTTTTTGGTTTGACGACGAGAAATGCGTGCTAACATAATAATCTTTATTAATCGCTAAAATATTTTTTCTAAATGCGAATTCAAATTACTGATTTAACAATTGAAAATTTAAGAGATAGAAAATTCATTCAAGAAATTCCAGAATTTTATCAATTAAGAAATGTTGTAGAAAATTTTCCTCCTTGGCATTATCATGAATCTGTTTTTGATCACACCCTTGCAGTTCTTGAACAAGAAAGTTTAATCCTTCAGCAAATTCCAGATGCTCTTAGAAATTATTTAAGACAAAAACCTTTTTTGCAATATTCAAGACAAGATTTATTACATTTATCAATTGTTTTTCATGACATTGGAAAATTAGAAACTTTTGTTCAGACTGGGGAAGTTACTTCTTGTTCAGGACATGAAGAAAAAGTAGCAGAGATAACAACAAGAATTTTGCAAAGAGAATTTTTATTAAACTCAAAAGAAATTAAAAGAGTTGCTGAAATGATTCAACATCATGGAAATTTTTGTGCATTTTCTCGTCGACAAAATACTTTTCAAGAATATGAAAAATTAAAAAAACAATTTCCTAAAGTTTTTTCAGAAATGATTTTACTTGAACTTGCAGATACTCAGACACTTCCAAACTCAAATGAAAAATCTTGGATGATTAATGTTTATAAAGAATTGTTGAGAAATTGTTAATCTTACTCATTCTTCACCCCATCAAATAATTTTATTTCTTCTCCAAGAAATTTTTCTAAATCATCTTTGAATTCAAAACCAAGTTGCTTGAATTTTTCGCAAGAGACCTCATATGACTTTTGGTTCAGCAACGGCGACTTTGTAATTTCAATTTTTAATTCTGGCTTGAATTTTTTTATAGCTTCTACAATTTCTGAAATTGTATAATTTTTTGTTAGCACATTATAAATTTCTCCTGGTTTTCCAAATTTTTCCACAAATTCATAAGCGCGAATTGCGTCGTCCAAACCAAGATAAGGTCTTTTGCTGTTGATTGCAGAATCCCAAATCGTCAATGGCTCGTTCATGCATGCGAGCCAGACAAAATTATTTACTGCAGTATGAAATCTCATGCCAATGCTTTTTCCAAAAATAGTTCCTTTTCTTAAAACAAACGTCTGAATATTATTTTTTCCATTCGCGCCTTGCACAATTTTTTCTGCTTGGAGTTTGTATTCTGCGTAAGGACTTGAAGGTTTTAAATTTTCAATTCCAGTTTTCTCGTCGACAATTCCGTCTGCTTCACCATAAACACTTGTTGACGACGGGAAAATAAATTTCTTAACGCCTGACTCAATTGCGGTGTTCAAAACATTTTCAGTTCCAATTAAATTTACTTGCCGTGTTTCTTCTGGGTTTTTTATTGTCTCTGGAGCGTTTGTAATTGCAGCAAGATGAATTACCACATCAATTCCTTCCATAACTTCTTTTACTTTCTCCAAATTAGTTACATCTCCCTCAACAAATTCAATTTTAACATTTGTTTCTGGAATTTCAAAAAGCGAGCAATACCTTTGAGTTGAAAAATTATCTAAAATCCTAATTAATTTTATATCTGGCCTCTTAACATATTCTCTGATTAATGCAGAGCCAACATGTCCAAGTCCGCCTGTGATAAGAAAATTTTTTCTTTCGCCTAAAAAATTATCCGACAAATATTTTTGATAATGATATTCAAAAGTTTTTCTAATTCCTTCTTCAAAATTTGTTTTTGTAAACCAACCAGTTGCACTTTTGAATTTTCCAGAATTTGCAATAAAATTTCTATTGTTTATTTTCTCTTCTCCTTTTTGTTGATTCAAAGGTTCAATATGCGTAATTGTAATTTCTTTCTTTGTAATTTCTTCTCCTATTTTTTTTATTGTTTCAACAACAGAATTAAAAGTTCTTCCTTGTTCAGAACCCAAAACAAATGTTTCTCCGTCGGTATTTTTAGAAATTGCGGATAAAATAAATGCATCAACATAATCTTCAGCATAAGTATAGTCCCTGATAAAGCCCCCCTTTCCATAAACAGTTAGTGGTTCTCCGCGAATTGCTTTTCCAATCATGAAATTCAAAATTCCTCTTGATGGGCTATCAATTTTTTGTTTTTCTCCAAAAACATTAGATAATCTCAAGACGCAAAATTTTATTCCATAATTTTTGTAGTAATTATAAAGATATTTTTCTCCTGCAAATTTATTCACATCATAAATTGAAATTGGTTTTTCCAAATGCGATTCATCAACAGGGATTTCATTTATATCTCCGATAATTGTTACTGTGCTTGAAAAAATTATTTTTATTTTTGGATTATGCTCTTTGCAAACTTCAAGAATATTTATCAATCCGATTAAATCTTGGGATATATCTTTTTGTGGTTCTGAGTTTGATTTTTTTAAGTCGGTCTGCCAAGCAAAATGAAATAAAAAATCTTTTTCTTTTATTGTCTCAATTAAACTTTCTTTTTTTGTCAAGTCCCCGCCGATAATTTTTATTTTTTCGTTTATTTCCTTTAATCTTGAAATGTCTGTTCCAGATTTTATCAAAACATTCACTTCTGCCCCAAGTTTAACAAGCTGTTTTGCTAAACTGCTTCCGAGAAATCCCGCCCCACCTGTAATTAAAATTTTTTTCCCCCTTATATCGCCAAAATTCATCATTTTAGAAAAAACCTTGTTTTGTTTTTAAGGATTATTGATTTGCAATATAGATTTTGTATTTTATTCTCAAACTATATATCCCACCTCAACAATATATTTAAAGAGTTTTTTCAAAATTAAGAAATGGATGCTCAGAAAAAGAGATGCAAAATTTGCAACACAGAAAATTTAGTGGAATTTATTTCTTTTGGACAAATGCCTGTTGCAAATGCGTATGTAAAAAAATCTGATCTAGATAAAAATGAATTTTCTTATGAAATGAAAGTCGGCTTTTGCGAAAATTGCAAAATGGTTCAGATGATAAACGTCGTGCCCTATGAAAAATATATTGTTCAAGATAATTTTGGAAAAACAAGTTACGCATTTTTTTCTTCAACTTCAAAATTTATGGAAGATCACTTTTCAGGATTTGCAATGGAAATTGAAAAAAAATTTTTAGAACCAAATTCAAAAGTTTTAGAAACAGGAAGCAATGATGGAATAATGTTGCAAGCATTTAAGAATCACGAAGTTTTAGGAGTTGAACCATCAACAAATGTTGCAGAAATTGCAATTTCAAAAAAGATACCGACGATAAATGATTTTTTTACAGAATCGCTTGCAAAAAAAATTTTAACTGAAAAAGGAAAATTCAGAGCAATACTTTCTGCAAATGTAACTTTGAACATAATTGATTTGCACGATTATTTGAAAGGTGTAACAACTTTGCTGGATGAAAAAGGGATTTTTGTAACAGAAGATCCCTATCTTTTAGATATTTTAGAAAAAAATTCTTATGATCAAATTTATGACGAGCATGTCTGGTATTTTTCATTAAACTCTTTATCAAATTTATATGCACAACACGGATTGGAAATTTTTGATGCTGAAAGACAATGGACTCATGGTGGCTCAATGAGGGTTTTTGCTTGCAGAAAAGACGCATATGAAAAAACAGAAAGATTAAAAAAATATTTTGATGAAGAACAGCAAAAGAAAATTAATTTGATTGACCCTTATTTAGAATTTTATAAACGAGTTGAAGAAAATAAAAAGAAATTAATAGATTTAATTTACTCTCTTAAAGCGCAAGGAAAAAAAATTGTTGGATATGCTGCAGCTTCAAAAGGAACAATTGTTCAGAATTATTGCGATCTTGGACCAAATATTATAGAATATATTTCTGATTCAACTCCATTTAAACAAGGACTTTATACTCCTGGAAAAAATATTCCAATTGTCTCTCCAGAATTTTTTCACGACGACAAAAAAGCAGATTACGCATTTTTATTTGCTTGGAATCATGCAGAAGAAATAATAAAAAAAGAACAAGAATTTATTTCTCGCGGGGGGAGATTTATTGTCCATCTTCCTGAACCAAAAATTGTTGAGTCGCAAAAACAAGAATCAAAAGAAATTTCAGAAATACAAATTAAAAAATTAAATATTTTTGCAAACGATCAGGGTTATTTATTTGAGACAATAAGATCTGATGACAAAATCTTTGACGGAAAATTCGGACAGGTTTTGGTTTCAGCGGTTTACCCTGGAATTATCAAAGGACTGCATCTTCATAAAAAACAAACTGACTATACAACTTGCATAAAAGGAAATATAAAATATATTGCAATAAAAATTAATTCTGATAAAACAATAAAAATAAACACTTTTGTCGTCGGAGAAAAAAATCCTATTTTAATTAAATGTCCTCCAGGTATCTGGCATGGTTACACTCCGCTTTCAAATCAAGAGGCAATTGTTTTTCACTTAATGGACAAAGTTTACGACCCTGCTGATCCAGATACAGATAGAAAAGATCCGTTTGAATTTGGAGATGTCTGGACACCGCGACATGGTTAAGGAAAGCATAATTCTTTTTGATAAATTAATTGTAAGAGTTGTGAAAGGAAACAATAGTTCAATAAAGATTTCTTCTAAAAAAAGAAATGATTTTGAAAAAGAATTTTTGTCTCAAGGTTGGTTTAATGGAAGTATTTTGGTCTGCAATGCTTCAAGAGTCAAAGAAGATACTTTGATAATGTATTGCAATTCTGAAAAGTTTTTTGATATGGTTATAAAAAGAAGAATTTCAAAAGAGCATCCAAAATTAATCGGGCTTAATGCAATCTTGGAAATCGGGAATTTTATTGTTTTAAAAAAAAGAGGGCCAGAGGTTTATGATTTTCGCGGTTATTGGGATTTTCCAGCAGGTCTCGCTGTTTCAGAGGTTTCGTTTAAAGAAAGATTGTTAGACAGAATAGAAAAAGATACAAAAATAAATCGCAACTCAATTTTTTTAGAAGAAGAAGTTCATCTTGCGGCAGTTATAACCCCCTCTATAAATTTATTTTTTAAAGCAAAATGCGATATGGACGAAAAGCAGATTAAAGAATTTTTTGAAAAAAATTTTAAAGAAAACGAAAGACCTATTCTATTAAAAAAATCAGACATCCCAAAATTTTTGAAATTAAATCCAATGATCATTTACCCAGAAATTCTCAAACTTTGTTATTATCCGACGGAGATTTAGGGAGAGCCAGAAAGTATAAAAAAATGTTTGATTTATTTTTATAGCTGTTACTTTTCTGCAAAGGTAACATTACCAAAAAGTTTATAAACTTCTTTTTTCTGAAAATCTCATGGAATTAATAAGATACACTGGAACTTTTCCAGATTGCAAAGCACAAATTGAAAAAGCTGGGCAAAGAATAGCAACAGCAAGACAAGGAATGCAAGATAGAATTAGACAAGGACCAGATTCTCATTATCTTGAAGGTGGTTGCTGGCATCCAGAAGGAACTGCAAGAATTAATGGAACAAATTATTGGTGTCTTGGAAAATTCGCGCCAACAACTCATTATCCTCGAAAAACCTTAAAGGCAAATAAATCTAATAAATATTTACCTTTAACAGATGAAATTAAATTAGGAGAAAAGCCAGCAGTGCAATTAATTAAAGAAATTGCAGAACAAGACGCAGAACTTCCTGCGCATAAAAAAAGAGTTTTAATTCCAAAAGAACAATATTCATTTCCAGTTCCTTCTGAAGATTTAGGAGATGTGGATATTGCGCAATTTTTAGCAAGAGACCCAAAATTAGCAGGAAGATATGGAAAATTTTTAAAAAATAAATGTGAAATTCCAAAAGTTTGGTTTAATCAAATTGGAAATAATTGGGACAATGTCGGAGCAGGGCTTTGGCTCCATGGGTTGGACCTCGGCGACGATTCCGACTTCTATGGCAACCTCAGGGGCTTCTACTATGCTGATGGTGGTTCTCTGTTCGGGGTATCCCCCGAAGTGCGAAGCACTTCAGAAAGAAAGTCGCTTTAGCGACGCAAAAAAATTTAAGATATCGTCCAAGTGATTTAAAACTTTTACAAGAAGTAAGAAAGGGGGATTTGGCCCCTAAATTATTGGAAAAAATAATCCAAAGATTTTTATAATTAATTCTCTATTATTTTTTGTTCTGGTAGAGAACCAGAACTACATGCCTGTTTACTAGCGCATTATTCAGATTTATTTTAAGCCATGAAATTCAGAAATTTCTTGCTATGCTTTTTTTTCCTGCAAGACCTCTTTGTTTCTCATGCTTTCTTTATTAAATAAAAACCCTTTCCAAAATCCGTAAATATAAATTAGATTATGGATCATCGTTCCAATTAGATAATGTCCAACATAGATTAATTTTTTTGAATGCGAAATAAAAAAAAGATTTGGAATCATCCCAAAAAAAGGAAGACTCCTAATCACAACTATCCAAAAAGATTCTTTTTCTTCTTTATATTTTCTTATTAATTTTCCATTTGCTTCAGCATAATTATACATTGTTTTAATCTTTTTTTTATCATCTAATATATGGAGGTGATCTACAAATACATTTGGATGAAAAAATTTACCTAATTTAATTAATCTCTTTCCTATGTCTCCATCAATAGCAATGACTCTTGGATCTTCATTAAACATTCCAACATCAATCAAATCTTTTTTTCTAAATGCGCACGCGCGAGCATCCATCTCAGGTCTTCTTATTCCTAAATCTGTTATTGTTAAAATCCTTGTAAGCAGGGGATATTTTTTCCAAAACTCTTCAGGCAAATTTAAATCAGAAACTGTTACAACAATAATTTTATTTTCTAAAGGTTTGATTAATTTTTCTAACCAATCTTTTTGATTCGGAACACAATCTTGCGCAAGCATCACGACGATATCGCCCTTTGCAACCATGATGCCTTTATTCATAGAAACTGCTTCAGGATTATTCCACATTTCAATAACTTCGGATTTAATTGTCTGCTTCTTTATCATCTCTTTTACTTTAGCAAAAATTTTTTCATCTGGTTTGTAAACAGGAATTACTATGCTGACTTTTGGTTTTTCCATAAAATTTTATAATTCTTTATTTTATAAGTTTATATTTTGTATAATCTATATTTTAATTGAATAATGTTTATATACTCGGGTTTAAATTTTTTATTATGAATCCGAGCAAGCGATGGGAATTGGCGCAAAAAGGGGAAAAAAGTTTTTGGGATAGTTATCTTATTGAACAATTAAAAAAAGAAACAGAAGAAAGAGATAATTTTAGGGTTAAGATGTTATTTCCAATCTGGAAAGAATATATAACTCTCGACGATAAAACAAAAATTTTACAAATTGGAAGTGGCCCATTAGATATAATAAATTATATTCCGATTGGGAAAAAATATTCTCTTGATCCTCTTGCAGATTTTTATAAAGAGAAGTTTAAATTTAATTATGGAACAGTAAAATACCTTCAAGGTGTAGGGGAAAAATTGCCATTTAAAAATAATTTCTTTGATTTAGTTATTCTCTCAAATGTTTTAGACCATACCAGCAATTCAGATGAAGTTCTTTCAGAAATAAATCGGGTTTTGAATAAAAATGGAATTCTTTATTTTGATTGTGCTTATTATCAAAAAAGTTTTTTAGTTTTATCAAAAATTTATGGATTTTTCTATAAAATTTTTTTAAACAAACCATTTAATTTATATCACCCCTATATGTTTTCTTTAAGGGAACTTAGAATACTATCAAAAAAATATTTTCAAATCTATGAGGAAAAAATAGGAGAAAATTTGGGGATAAGAATTAAAAATCTAAAAGAATTAAAAAAAAGAAGAATGAAAGAAAAATTAACTAAAAAAATACCTGCATTTTTTGGCTTGCTTGGAAATATTACCTATTCGTTTATTGGGAGAAAAAAAGAAAAAGGAGTTTCATAAGCCCTCTTTGTTATATGAACTATTTTTTTCTTAAATGGTTTTGGTATTGGTTTTAAACTTGGATAAGAATAACTTGGTGGAAAAGTATGAACTAATTTTTTATAATCAATTAAATATTTATTTAAATGAGACTCATCCACCCATCTTGCAACAATCTTTTTTTCAACATCAACATCAATTCTTCTTTTTATTTCTTTAATCATTTCAATAAATTCTTTTTGTTTTCCTCCATAAAAAGATGCCTGCCAATAAGTAGACAAATCATCTTCTTTTTTAACCGATGCCAAGGATCTTAAACTAAAATCAAATTCCCCTAATTTGTTAATATAAGCATGATGACGCACCCCAAATAAAGGTTCTTTAAAAATAAAAAAATCTTTTTCTGTAACGGGCATTGCAAAGTAAGTGTCTGTGTCTATATAGATTATATGGGAATACTCTTTTAATTCATTTATAATTTTGTGCATATGGTGAAATGTTAATAGCATTGTCCAGGGCATTGGGCGATGTTCTGTAGGAATAATGGTAATATCTTTTTTTCCTTTAAAATAAGGAAACTCAAGTTGATCTGTAAAACTATAAAAATGTTTTGGGGTATCTGTGAGAAAATATCTTTTAATGCTTTCATAATATTTTGGAAAATACTTTACATACTTGTCTGTCATGATTCCAATTATCGCAACTTTTTTTGGGAATTGAACTTGTCCTTTGTT
This sequence comes from Candidatus Woesearchaeota archaeon, assembly GCA_964450135.1. Lineage (GTDB taxonomy): Archaea > Nanobdellota > Nanobdellia > Pacearchaeales > GW2011-AR1 > CAYVCF01. The sequence goes on along the minus strand of CAYVCF010000012.1, from coordinate 504 downwards.
TTTTTCTTCTTTTAAAAACAGTTTCATCTTCTTAAAATCAATAAAATAAAGTTTTAGATAATATGCAACCTTTAAACCAAAGAATTTAATTATCAATTTTCCAAAAAATTTAGAGATGCTTTTCTTAATTTTCATTTTGAATAAATATAAAACAAGAGAAGTATTTTTAAAGTTTATTAAGGATAAAAATGTTTTATTTTTCAATTTGCGTTACTCCGTAACTTGTTGCGAAACAAATTGAAACCAAAAAATCCAATGGATTTTTTGAGATAGAAAATCTCCAAATCTTTTTTTATTCATTCTCAGATTTGGAGAGAACAGAAAACATCGACGGAGAAAATAAATTGGAGATTGTTTTCTGTGTTGCGGGTTGCATAGCAAAAAATTTTCGCAAGACCCCGCAACTTGCTGCGATTGAGATGCAAAAGTTTTAAGCAATTTCTTTATTCTCATTCATTAAAGTTTCTGCAGAAACATTTTCAACAATTTTTGTGTAAATCTTGC
>CAYVCF010000011.1:0-18770 GCA_964450135.1 Candidatus Woesearchaeota archaeon | reverse complement strand
ATCCGATAGAAAGATACAACGGAAAAATAAAAGACAGAATAAAAAATATCAGAAGTGGTTTCAAAAATTTTGATGATGCAAAATGTTTTATGGACACATAAAACAAGAAATTTTCTGTTCTCCCAAAATCCTAAAAATTGAAAGGATTTTGCGATTTTAAGAAGAACAATAAATAATTTTGTAAACCCGCATCAAGAACTGAAAGGAAAAACTCCGTCAGAAATAGCAGAGATAAATCTGGATTTGAGAAGAAATAAATTATTGGGTTTGATAAAATTTGTCAAAGGTGTTTAGGGATTGTTAAGTTGACAATATCTGGTGAGGGGAAGGTTTAAATAGTTTAGAGATGTGGAAAGGATATGGAAACAAAAAAGTCCAAAAAGAAACGTTTGAAAGTAAGAATTGGAAAAGGCAGTTGTAGTATTTGTGATTGATTTCTTTTTGTTTTCTACTTATTATGGAATGTAATTGCAAAACACCTCGATTAGAAGTTGAAACCGCTGGTTCTATTTATGAAATTGAATTTGGTCAAATACAAATAGAAATTACTGGAAGATGTAATATGAATTGTCAACATTGTAGGGCATCTCATCAACTTAAAGAAGATATGTCTGTAGGACAAATAATTAAGATTATTAAATTTGCAAGACAATTTAGTCCAAACTATAAAGAGATTGTTCTTTCTGGAGGAGAACCTTTGTTGCATAAAAATTTTGTAGAAGTTTTAAAGGCAGTTCGTATGAATGGGGGAGATTTTGTAACACTCACAACAAACGGTTCTTTATTGACTAAAGAACATCTTTTATTAATTCAAAATTTATCTTTTGAAAGATTTACTTTATCTGTAAGTATAGATAATCTTGATTCAGAAAAACATAACGCTTTTCGTAATTCTTCTGGGGCATTTGAAAAAGCAGTAACTTCGTTGCGTTTGATTGCTGAAAGCAAGATTCAAAAGATTATTCCGTCAATGAGATCAACAATCCAAGCATCACAAATTAAAGATATGGAAAAGATGGTTAAATTTGCTAAAAAAATCGGTTGTAAACGAGTTAGTTTTTCTTCAATACATCCCGCGGGTAAAGCAATCGAAAGAAAAGATCTTTGGATGAACAAGGAACAAAAGTTAGAATTTTTAAAAGAAGTGTATCGATTAAAAAAAATTTTTCCAGATATCAATGTAACTACAAATGATCCATTAAAATGTTTATTAAGAAGGGAAAATGATCTTGGAAAAGGGGGGGAATTGGTTTTTGACGGATGTGGTGCTGGCGCAATTACATTTAATGTAAATTCTGATGGAGTAATGACTCCTTGTGCATTGTTGAATATTCCAATGATGAATGTCTTCCCATTAACTATCAAAGAAATTACAAAAAAATATCAGGAGAATCAGATTGTTAGAGACATGTTGGAAATGAATCTGAAAGGAAAATGTAAGGATTGTTTAAAGAAATATCAATGCGGAGGATGTCGTGCTCGAGCATTAATCCAAAAAGGAGATTACTTAGAAGAAGATCCTCATTGTTGGCTTTAATTTTATTTTTGTCCAACAAAAACAGGACGCTTGGATTTTTTATTATATTCTTCTAAGGTAAAGTCATTATATATTCTAACATTAAATCCTATCTGTTCCATTAAATTTTTTATTTCTTCAACAGAGAATATTCCTAATTCGTGTTCATCAACCCCAAAATCTAATTTTCCATTTTCTTTAATAAATATTAACGAATTTGCATTAAAAATATTTTCCTTTTCTTTTGAAGGTTTCCATTGATTTATCCTTGCTAGTTCTAAATTATTTTCTACATAAGTGTTAATAAAAACCCCGCTTTTGTTTTCTTCTTCTCCTTTGATAATTCCTAAATCAAAAATGATTATTCCGTTTTTATTAGATAGTTTATAAAACCTCTTTAATGTTTCTTCTAGATCAGAAATATTTTTGTTGTAATTTATTGAAGTAAATAAACATAGAATTACATCAAATTTTTTTTTTGATTCAAACGATTGCATTTTTCCATTTAAGAATAAACAATTTTTTGCTTTTGTTTTTGCGATTTCTAACATTTCTTTATTTAAATCAACCCCTGTAACTTTAAAACCTGCTTTTGCAAATTCTTTTGCATGAGTTCCTGTCCCACAAGCCATATCAAGAATATTTTTTCCTTTAATATTGAATTTTTTTATAATTGAAAGAATAAATTCTACTTCTTCTTTATATTTTTTTTTGTTATATATTTTGTCATAAAATCGAGCATATTTTTTATACAATTGATGTTCAGACATATTTTTTTTAGGGGATAGATATTTATAAAACTTGGTTCTATAAAAAATATTTCTTTTTTGTTTTATTTCTCCCTTTCTTTCATTCTTTAGTGGTAAGGGGAAGGTTTAAAACTATTAAATACATTTAATTTTTATGGCTGGATTAGAAGATAAAATATATCCTGGAAGAGGGATTCATTTTCCTGAAAAAGAAGTAACAAGAGAACCGCAAATTACTGAGAAGCCCCATAAAAATAAATTTCTTGTTTAAACCTAAAAAAAATTTGCTAAAAGACAGATAATAAATTAAGTTTAGGATTTGCCGTTGAGAATTAAAATTCTCTCCAACTAACACTTAAATCCATAAAATCAATCTCTGCAAATCTATTAAAATTGATTCTTCCTTTTCCAATTAAATATTTGAAGATTTCCATAACTTGAATATTTGCTATTGCTCCTGCAATTGGTCCGAGATTTCCAGTTTGTTTTATATCTCGTATTCTTTCTAAATCTTTTAGGGGGTCATTCTTTTTTTGATATTCAATAAATTCATCAAAATTTTTTGTTACTCCAGGCACAATAATTGGGCCCACCATTCCCAAATGTAAATTATATCCTCCAGCAACACAATAAGGAATTTTATTTTTTGATGCATACGAGTTAATAATTCTTGTTGTTTCAACTACCGAAGGAGAATCTGCACAATTTACTAAAAAATTACAACCCCCAACTATTTCTTCTAAATCTTGTTGAGGTTCCACTCTTTTTTTAAATGCCACAATGTTCACCTCTCTTAATTTTTCTTTTATAACATCAACTTTAAATTTTCCAATATCTCTTGAATCAAAAAAAAGTTGTCTGTTTAGATTTGTTTCATCTATAATATCTGGATCTGTGATTCTTATTTCTCCGACGCCAATTTGAGATAATCCGTTTACAATCCATGTTCCAATTCCTCCAACTCCAAAAACTGCAACTTTGGAATTTTCTATTTTTCTCTGCAACTCTAAAGTTTCTTCTTGAGAAGAAGTTAATTCATCTAAAAATAATACTTGTTTAAGATGTCGTTGAGGAATTTTTGTATTTGAATCGTATTTACGAACTATCCCCTCTCTTTCTAATGCCTGTAAACAATCTTGAACATCTAATGGATTATATCTTAAAGATAATTCGCCTTTCAAACATTCTTCATCTTTTTCTAAATCTAACATTTCTAAAGTATCTCTAACCAAAGAATCTACTTGAAATTTTTTTATTCTTCTTGTTGAAGTTGAAATAAAAATATAATTTCCTTCGGAATCTTTCAAAATATAAAGTGAATCTCTAATTTTTATTTTTTGTGTCATCTGAAATTATTTCTAAGTATTTAATATTTTTATCGTCTGAAGGTTTAAACAAAAGATTATTTTTTTTGTCACAAGGTAAAATTAATTTGTAATTTTTTAATTTATTTCTCAAAAAGGAATTTTCCCTTAAATGCCAACTTCCTAGAATGATTATTATAGGGCGAGAAGTTTTCTTCCGATACCCTAAAATCTTATCTAAATGTCTTCTTTCTCTAAGTCTAATTGTTTTATTTATTTCTAATTTTTCTTTTTTATTAATTTCTTCTTGAGATTTAATCTTATTTTGTAAATTTTTATTAAACCCAAAATTTTTAAAATCAATACCAATTAATTTTATATTTTCATTATAACATAAATTAATTAATTTTTCTACTTCATTAAATGAAGTCATATTTGAAATTTTTCTATTCTGAATTATTTTTTCAAATTTTTCTTTAGAATCTAATTGGATATTTTCTAAATCTTCACATAGAACGAATTCAGGTTTTGTTAGTTCAATTATTTCTTTTTGTTTTAAAAAATCGTCTATAAATCCGTGAGTGCTTCCTATAAAAATTAAATAAGAATTCATTTTGAAATGTTTTTACATCCAATATTTAATACTGGTTGGACCCATGTAGACCCGATCTTCAAATAATCGAAGTCCTCTATAGGTTTGCGTTTCTGCAAGAGGTTTTGTTTCCTTTATTTTTGATTCAATCCTTCCAGCAAATTCATTTGTTTTTGCTTCAAGTTTTTCCATAACCATTAAGAGAGTTTGTTATTTAAAAATATTTGTTTTATTAAGAAATAAATTGTAATTAGTTTTCTTTTCTTTCATTCTTTAGTGGTAATGGGAAGGTTTAAATTTCCGCTAGTTTTCCTTTAACCATTCCAGTTAAGATAGATAAATTTGTTCCATAAGAACAAAAATAATCTTTCCAACCCATATTTGTTATGAGGTTTATCTCTTCAGGGATTATTCTTTTTAAGTGACAACATTAGAAAGATTTTTATATTCAATCTTTGTGTACTTTACATGACTGAATTAAAACATTCTCTAAAAGATCTGTGTGTAAATCTTTTAATAACTTCGACTTGTAATGCCGGATGTCCTTGGTGTATTGCTAACAAATACATGAAAGCTCAATGTTCTCCATTATATATGGCTGATGAATCTTTTGAGAAATTTTTTTTAATGTTATCTAGAGATAATGTTGCTCAAGTAAATCTTTTAGGGGGAGAACCTTCTTTACACCCGAAATCTTTAGATTTTGGAAGAAGAATCTCTGAAATAGGGGTTCCGGTCGGGTATAGCACTAATGGATTATGGCAAGAAGATTTTAGAAGACAATTAGAAAAGGTTCAATATCCTATAGAATTTGAAGTAACTTTTTTAGGTTCAAAAGGATATTCTCCTGAAAAACTTGTGCAGATAATGAGATCATTTGAGCAACTAAGAAATCATCATACTAGCATTGGCTTAATTTTAACTTCTCCAAATGAATCTTATAAAGAACATTTAGAATTAGCAGAAAAATATGGATTTGATTTGAGATGGGCAATTCTTGAACCAACTCCTTTAACAGGTCAAACAGAAGGTTATTCTTCTCAGGCAAATATTAGGAAATTAGGTAAACATGCAGTGAAAATTATTAGAGAAGCGAATCAAAGAGGAATTCATACTTGGGCAGATTTAACTGTTCCTCATTGTGCAATTGAAGATGAAGACAGAGATTTGTTTCAGGGTGGAGAAAATGATATACAATATAGATGTCCTCCTTTTTTTGATATTTCTACTGATTTAAAAATTTGGAGATGTTTACCAATGGCACCGGATAAAATTCCTGCCATCACTGATTTTAGAACATTTAGAGAAGCTTATCAAAAAGTTGATGAAGTAAAAAGAGATTATGTTTCTAAAGGAGTATATCCTGAATGTAATGAATGCCCGCATCTCGAACAAATTTGTTCTGGAGGCCCAGCAATTGCTAAAAAACTTCAAAATGAAAATTAATTTTGCTTATCCTGAATTTGGAGTCGGATTTCATAGTGGATGGTGCGAACTAAATAATTCTCCGACGCAAAATCTTACTCTTTCATATAGAAGAAAAGTTAATCTTTTAGAAAGCGAGTATAAGATTATTAACAGAGATAAAAATTATTTACCTCCTTTTTTTATAAAATTAAAAGAAGGTTTAGTTAAAGGGATTAGTAGTGGCGCGGGATCAACAATAATTTTTTATAAAAATAAATATTTTAAAATAAAACGCAATGGATATAAAAATAAAGGATTTGTTAACAATAATATTCCGGATAGGGGATTTAGTGTATTAGATAATTCTTTTATGGAAAAAACAGATTTTGAAATTGGAGGTGCGATGAGTTTAGAAGATGCAACTAACGAAATCAAGTACGAAAAATTAATAGAAAATTTAGGAATTTTTTTGCCACAAAAAACAGTTGGATTATATAAAATAAAACTTCCGTTTGAAAAAGACGACGCAGTTGCGATGATTCAAGAGATTCAATCTGATTTTAGAGCAGATGAATTCTTAATCGCAATTTTAATTAATTCTTTTTATGATTTTTATGGAGAAGACTGCAAATTAATTCTCGAGAAAAAAGAGTTTGTTTATCCAGAGTATGATATTCAGGAAGGATTAAATTCGCTTATGAAAATTTTTCCAGAAGTTACAAAGATAGGAAAAATAATCGGAGGAGTTTATAGAAAATTTCATGATAAGGGATATTTAAGGGGAATTGGAAATTCGTGGTATGGAAATGAAGTTATTTGCCCTAACGGAGAAATAAGTGTTTGTGATTTGGAAAGCTGTTTTTCAAAAAAAGAAGTCGGGGGAGAAAAAGTATTTAGAGAATTATGTCTTACAGATTTAAATTTGGCAAAAACTGCTTTTTATGATTCAATGAATTATTTTGAAAATTCCCTCGCAAGTATTTTTGGTTCATGGTTAGTAAAATCTTTTGATGAAGGATATACTGAATGCTATGAAGGAAAATTAGATTTAAAATTTATTGAAGAAACAATAGACAAATTTATAAAAATAAAAGACAAAGTGATTGTATATGACTGAAGATAAATATTATTTTGAAAAAGAAAAATTTTCTCTGCCTGAATTTAAATTCTCTTTTATTTTTGATAAAGAATTATTAAGAGAAATTTTAAATTACAAAAAATCTGGAAAAGTTCTTGATCTTGGATGTGGTGAAGGAGGAATTGATTTGGAATTAGCAAAACTCGGCTTTGATGTTACTTGCGTAGATATTTCTAAAACAGCGACGGAAAAAATCAAAGAAGAATCTAAAAAAAGAAAATTAAAAGTCAAAGTAATCTGCGAAGATTGGTAAGAATATTTTATCGACGAGGAATTTGATATTATTATTTTTACTGGAGTCTCGCATTTTATTCCGCAAAAAATTGCAAAATTAATAATTAAAAAAATTAAAGAACACACTGCAAAAAATGGGATAAATGTCGTCGATGTTTTAACTGGAAAAGATTTTTTTGCAGAAGGAGAAATTAAAAAAATTTATTCTGATTGGGAAATTATTGAATTTGAAGAATACAAAGAAAGTTTTGGGAAGATGAATTATTTAGTCGGGAGAAAATAAAAATATTTATTAACCTATTTTGACTTAAATGATTATGATGAAGGTTCTTGTAAAAGATGTAAAAAAAGAAGAAAATAAATTAGAAGGAATTTATGGTTGGTTGATTTTGCCTTTTTTTGGTCTTTTGATTTATTCATTTTTATCCATAATCTTTTTTATGATTTTTGTTTCTCAATTAATTATTGATAAAACTTTTTATTTTTACCAAATTCAGTTTATTGCAATTATCCTTCTTGGGGTTTTTTCTATTTATCTTTTTATTTTAATGATCAAAAATGATAAAAGATTTCCAAAACTAATGATTTCTTTTTTGATTATTTTTGCTATTTTAAACTTTATTATTAATTTTATTAATTTGAGATTGTTTTCTCTCGTTGTTTCTTTAGCATTTGATATTCTCTTGATAATTTATTTTAAAGTTTCTAAACGAGTAAAAAATACTTTTATTTATTAACAAAATTTTTGGGGAAAATCTTTATTAATTAACTATCCATTATTTATTTTATGAAAAAGAGTTGGATAATTTTCTTGTTTTATTATTTTAATTAAAAATGTTTTTGGGGCGGATTGTACTGGGACAGAAGGAACTTGCTCGGTTATTAGTTATTTGAGAAGTTTTCTTTTCTTTCATTCTTTAGTGGTAAAACGAAAGGTTTAAATCTCCGCTAATTTTCCTTTAACCATTCCAGTTAAAATAGATAAATTTGTCCTATAAGAAGTAAAATAATCTCTCCCAATTTTTTATTTTAAAACAAGAAAGAATAAAAATATCAATTCTTTTCTTATAATATGAAATTAATTATTTATCCAGAAAATTCAATTACAAATTCAGAAAGAAATGAAATAAAAAAGATTAGCTCTCTTGCGGAAAAATTATTACTAAAAAATAATATTTCTATCCCAAATAAAATCTATTTTTATAACTCCTTTCAAGAATTTATCAAAAAAGTTATTCCTGAAATAATAAATTATGGTTTTGATAAAAAAACTTCTGAAGAAATAATTAAATGTGCTTTGAATAATGGAACATATGGGACAATAAATTTTAATGAAAATTCTATAATTGAAATGAATTTTAATCCATTCCACGACGGAGAATATTCTTCGCTTGAATTTTTAGAATTACTCATTCATGAATCCTTGCATCTATATTTATCTAAATCGGTTCATCTTGATATTAATAATTTAAAGTTTAAATTTGATAAGGAAAAATTTATTGGAAAAAAAGAAATTATTCAATTTGACGAGGGTTATGCGGATTTTATGACCTCTAAAATTCTTAATAATATTGACATTAAAGAAATAAAAAAAATAAAAATAATTCCCCGAAATAAAAACAAGCCAATTTATATAAAAAAAATTTGTAGTTTAAACATAGAAAAATTTGATAAAATTTTTGAAGAATTATTAATTTCTAATCGAGAAAAAGGGTTAAATATTTTTAAGAAAAAATTTGATAAAAATATCGATAACGAATTGGTTTTGAAATTTGCTGTAGATGAAATTAAAAAATTTTATTTGAGTACATGAAACTTATATTTCTAATATATGGCTCTTTTTTCCCAGTTTTTTCTTCAATACTCCTTTTTAATAACCAACTAAATATTTTTTCCGTATGAACACAAAAAGGTTTGTCTCTTTGATAAATATCTTTACCCGAAATAGTTTCTGCATTAAATGGGCAACCCCCTCCACAGAGTCCTAATACAGGACAAAATAAACATTCTTTCATGTTTAAAGGATATCTTTGAGTCCAATATTTTACCATTTCACTTTTTTCTATATCTTCTATTTTTAATGATTTTATATTCCCTATTTTTGATTTTTTACTACAAAGATATGCCTCACAACTTCCAATATCTCCATTTGGAAAAAATATCAATTGATTTCCAACTCCACCACAATCCTTGAATCGAGGTATACCATTAAATGCTCTTACCTTTCTTTGAATTCTATCTTCATAAAGCCCAATATCATTTACTTTTTTAGAAGCTTCTAAAAGATTATCGTTTAATTTTATTAATGGAATTAAAGGAATATTTGAATTTCTTGCGTTCAAAAGTATATTAAATCCAATACTTTTTGCACCCAACTTAACAAAATGTTTTACATTCTCTTCTAAACAATCTAAATTATGTTTGCTTATTGTGCAAGAAATTCCAAAGGGAACATCTGATTTTTTTAGCAAATTAATTGCAAAAATTATTTTGTTATATGTTCCTTTATTTTTATGAGTAATTCTCATCGAATCGTTAATATCTTTTTTTCCATCTAAGGAAATAGAAACACCGACATTAAATTTTTTAATTGATTTTACAATTTCTTCGTCGAGTAAAGTACCATTTGTTGTTATCTGAAAATCAGCAGTTATTTTATTTTTATCACAAATTTTTTGAATTATATTTAAACTTTGAATAAAAAACTTTTTTGACATTAAAGGTTCAGAACCATAATAAATAAATGTAACCTTCTTTTTATTTGGGTTCTTCTCTTTTTGATAAGAAATTAATTTCTCTAAGTAATTCATTAATTCATCGAAAGTTTTATTATTCATTGAAGTATTTTTGAATTCAGGTTCAGCACTTCCTTCAACATAACAATATCTGCATTTAAGATTACATTTTGTATTAAAGATTAAATAGATTATTTCTAAATCAAATTTATTTAAATTATACTTTTCTTTTAAATAATTAGCAAATTTTATTTCAGAATAATTATCTGGGACTAAGATATGTTCTTTTTTTAATATTGAAATAGAATTTGTTTCTCGCTTATTTTTTAGATTTCCCATTAATTCATTAAACTCTTTTTCTGTAAGAAATAAAGATCTGTTTGTGATTGAATGACGAAGAATATAATAACAAATATCTTTATAAATAATCTCGTAGAAGTTAGAAAATTTAGAGAATTTCATTTATAACAAATTCAAAAAGGAAATAAAATTTAATTAAAGTATTCTGCATTTGGAAGATCTGTTGAATAATTCATTTCAGAAGAGTCATGACACCAACCTTTACATCTAAGTTCTGTTTTATCGTGGCACCAACCCTTGCAACGAAGTTCAGTTCTTCCAGCAAATTCATTTGCTTTTGCTTCAAGTTTTTCCATAACCCTTAAGGGGGTTTGTTATTTAAAAATATTTGTTTTATTAAGAAATAAATTGTAATTAATTTTCCCCTTTGTTTCATTCTTTAGTGGTAATGGGAAGGTTTAAATAGTTTAGAGATGTGGAAAGGATATGGAAAACACTTACAGACATTATGTTCCTAATGAAAGACCAAAAAGAAATGGTTTAAAATATTTGGCGGAGTTGGGAATAGTTGGAGGAGTAATTATTGGAGCGATTTATGGATTTTATAAATATAATTTTCATTGTGCAGAACAAGAAGTAGAAGGTAAGAGAAACTCTGAAATTGCAGTTATGGATCAATGGAATAAGCAAGAAGCAAAATTAATTGAACAAGGAAAAATTAAATTTTAATAATTTTTATTATTTCTTCTAATGTTTATATTTTTAACATTCCTTGAGAAAATCGATTATGGTTATTAATTAATGCTGGGAAAAAATCATTTAGTCCAAGAATTAGTGTGAGATCTAACTCTTGTTTTTTTTCGATTCTTTTTGGAGTCTGATATATCTTATCAAAAAAAGGTTTGAAGTGTTCACAAAATCTTTTATGACCTTTTAATATCTCTTGATATGTTTTTGTCCTTGAAATCACCCCCTCATCTCCTTCTATTGCCGGTCGATGTATTTTTTTGAACGTGTCTGCAAAGAATTCATGAGGGTCTAATGTTCTGTTATAAAAATTTCCTTTTTCATCAGTAGAACTTTCCAACAAAGAAAATCCCTTGAATTTCAATGCTTCTGGACTTTTTGGAGGATAGGTTTTAACTTGATTATATCCCTTACCCCACTCTTCTTGATATCTTCTTGCTAATATACCAAATGCTCTTTTTTGTGAATCTGTTAATGAACAATAGGCCTTTTCTCCAAATTCATGAACTAATTCTTGTGTCTCAAAAGGAAATGAAAGAGTAATTGTGTTTGTTTTAGGATTATATGTTGCTTGTTTGATAATGGGGGTTAAATAAAATCTAACATCTTTAAGTTCTTCAGGTATTTGCGATTCTTCTATTAAATTTTGAATTTCTTCGTTAGCTATTCTCCGTCTGTTTTCTAAATTATCCTCTGATGCAGAGAGAATTCTCTCACGAAACATTATTCCCTGGTACAAAGGTAATTTCTGTTCAGATCTTTTACATTCTATTGTAGAATATCCAGTAACAAATAAACCATAAGAAATAGGAATAGCTAATGCAACCAATTTTAATTTGTCTAAAATAAATTTTCCTAAATGAGAATGTTCTTTTTTTGTTTGACCCCTTTCTCCGTCTAAAACAAATGGAGGAAATTCTTTAGATACTCTACCAAGATTACTTAAATCAACATGTAATTTTTTTTCTAATGCCATATTAAATTATTGTCTTTGATATTTATAAATCTTTCTTTTAACTACTTGACAATGGTTTCAGATAAATCGAATAATTTTCCCTCGCCAATTTTCTATATTCTCCATCTTCAAAAACTTCTAAATATTTTTTTAATTTTGTTTTAAAAAGATTATTTACAACTATTTTTTGTTTTTTTAAATATGTATTGCAGATTCGCTTTTGGATAACTCTTTCTTAACTTATTTAACTCATTTATGTTACACTCTTTTATTTTTAATTCAAACCCATATTCTTTAATATTCAAAATTTCAAAATTAGAAAAATCTTTTTTATTATAAATTCCCTTCTCAAATTGAACAAGTAAAAAAGGTTTATATCCCAATGATTTATAAAATTCTATTGCAGTATCTGACGCCCCTGCATTTATCTTATTGAATTTCTTAAATCCTATTTTTTCAAATTCTTTAACTAACTTTCTCCCAAATTTTCTTCTTTGAAATCTGCAATCAACTGCAAGTTCACCCATTAATAAATAGTCCTCTCTTGGAAAACCGCAAACAATTCCAACTATTTCTTTTCCTAAATAAATTCCGATAAAGTAATTAGAAAATTCCAAAAATTTCTTTTTTAAAAAATCAAAATTTCTAACCCTGTCCTTGCCAATTTCATTGTCTAAGATATTCATTGCTAAATAAAAATCTTCAAGGGGCAATTTTTTTATTTCAATATTTGTTAAGAGATTCATCTTATCAAATTCCAGAAAAATTAATTTTTCTATTTCATTTAGTTCTTCAAAAGTTATTCCTTGAAATAATTTTTCTAAAAAATGTTCGTGTTCTAAAGAAAGTTTTAAGTCAATCAGATTTTTGCAATCACAAATAAAAAGATAATTTTTATCCTTTCTCCATTTTACTTGTTTCTTTAAGGTTTTTATCATTTTATATTCAGATTATATTTATTTGTTAATTTGGATTTATATCTTTCTAATTTATTTAAGCCCAATGAAATCCCATTTTTAATACAAAAAGGGGTTGGAGATTTTCCATTTTCAAAGTATCTGAAACTTTGCGCAATACATTTATTGCATTTAGATAACATTTTGCATCCTTCACATCCGACATCCATGTATGATCTAAATTTTTCAAAAACTTTTCCGTTCCAAATTTCTTGAAGAGATTTATTCTTTATGTTTTCAAATTTCATAAATTTGTTTGGAATAATCACTCGAGATAATGTGCAAGGAGAAACTGTTCCGTCCGAATGGACCTCACAAAAATTAATTGCTGCCGCGCAACTATAAACAGATAGTCCTTGCTTTTCCATTTCAACAGGCATATCTACCAACCGAATATTAATTTTTTTCTTTTCTGTGTTTTCTTTAATTGATTTCCAAAAATTATTATCAAAATATTCATAAAATTCTGAAACAGATTTATTTACTTCTCCTCTTCCAATTGGAATAATCGGGGAGATGAACCAATTTAAGGGGTTTATTTTTTTTATCAATTTTTGAAATTCATTTATTTTGTTTATATTTTCTTTATGCAGAACTGTTGCAATAGACAACGGGATTTTATTTTTTTTAAAATAAAATATGTTCTTAATTGTTAAATCAAAAATTTTTGGATTATATTTTTTTTGTGAATCCAATCTTAAAAATCCGTGAGATTTTTTGTCTGGACCATCTAAACTTATTTTTATATTAATTAAATAATCTTTTTTGTCGACGATAAAATCCCTAATTTTTTTTGAAAAGACCCCGTTTGTAGTTAAAATAAAATAAATTCCTTTTTTAGTAAGATAATTGATAAAATCTTTAAAAATAGGGCTTTGTGTGACTTCTCCCCCAGATAGCACAACATAAAAAATTTTACAATTAATTAAATCATCAACAACTTTTTTCCAATCTTCTAAATTTAATTCGTTGCATTTTTCTTTAGAATAATCTCCAAAACAATGTTTGCATCTTAAATTGCATTTGCTTGTTAGGTTGAGATAACAAGAATAAGGGTAAGCATAAACTTCGTTAAGGATATTCATTTTAGGATTTTAGGTTAAACAATATATTTTAATATTGATTTTGTCCGCAAGGAATTATTTCATTTTTTGTTAAAAAAACAAGTTCGCTATCTTCTTTACCAGAAAAATGGTTTGAAGATATTTTTTGAGCAACACCCATTGTTCCTGGAGAAATTGTTTCGTAGCTTGTATCTTTAATTTGGTATTCCATTTTTTATTTAATAAAAAGAAGTTTAAAAATATTTGCGTGATAAATTTTTTTGGAGAAAATGTTTATTAATCTACTTCATTTAATTATTTTATGAAAAAGAGTTTGATAATTTTATTATTAATTTTTTTAATTATATTTTTAATTCATAATGTTTTTGGGGTGGAATGTACTGGGACAGAAACTGCTGATTGTAATTTATATTCTGGGAATCAGCCAGAATGTATTACCCACTATCAGTTTTATGTTCCTTTTGGTGATTATGAACAATGTACTTTTGAGGTTGGGCCTGATACCTGTGCCCCTACTGGTGCCTCCTGCACCCTCCCCTCCTGCACCGACAGCGACGGCGACAAGTTTAATGTTACAGGCGGAGGAAGTTGTGGAACAGCTGACTGCAATGATGCGAATGCTTCTGTGTGGCAAAACTTAGACGGATTTATCGACGCTGATTCAGATACTTACACAACAGGAACTCAAATTTCAGTTTGCACTGGCGCAACTCTTCCAACAAATTATTCTGCAACAAATACTTCAATTGATTGCGATGACACAAATTCTTCAATTTATCCTGGACAAAGTTTTACTTGTGGTTCTTGCGGTAATGATGGACAATATTCTTATTTGTCGTCGGTTTGTCGTGCCTCAACAAATTCCTGCGACCCTACAGAGACATGTTCTGGCTCATCAATTTATTGTTCTGCTGACTCTTTATCCAGCGACGGAACATCATGCACTTATTCTGGTTGCGCGAGTACTTGTTTAACAGGAGCGTGTCAAGAAGCAAATTGCGGTACAGGAGGCGGTGGGGGCGAAGGAGTTCCTTATATTCCCCCAGTAGAAGATTGTTTTCCTGATTGTAGATATGAAAATGGTCAATTTGCTTGTTTTAAAAATGACGGATGTGGAGGGTTTTGTTACAATCAAAATATCTGCGGGGGTCTTGTTTACTGGTTTTGTTCTAACTGGACAAAATGTTCTAATAATTTTTTACAACAAAATTTAATTGAACAAATTAATGAGGACTACAGATTATTGGTTGTTGTTTCAAATTTTATTGTTAATGCAGTTAAAAAATTATTTGGGGTTGAAGAAGAATCTGAAACAACAAATTCTCCGACGACAAATTCAAATAATTCAGTAAATATACTTTTAGAAAATAAAACCAGAACTTGCGTTGACGCGACTTGTCAAGGAAATTATGCTAAAGAAGAATGCGTTGTAAAAAATAATTTAATTTACAATCCATTGCTTTGGGCTCTTGATCAAATTCCGCAGACATCTTTAGAATGTCCGTCCTTGTGCGACTTAAACAAAAATGAATTTTGTTCTGAATTAAATTATGAATGCGGAAATTGGAATATTTGCAATCAACAAACATTTTGCGGAGATTGTTCTTGGACAGAAAATTGTCAAAATGGAAAATGTGTTTGCGAAGAAAATTGGAAATGCAGTTGGTCAGAATGTGAACAAGACAGCGACGGAAAAAATTATTATTTTCCTGAAAATTGTCTGGATATCAATAATTGCGGAACAAATAATTTACCTGAAAAAATTTCTTGCGATGAAAATATTATTTTAGAAAATTTAACTCAATCTCTTCTAAATTGGAGTTGCTCTGACTGGAGCGGTTGCACAGGACAAGAAATATCTTTTAGAAATTGTGTTGATGTAAGTTGTGATGATTCAAATTTATGCGTAACTGAAAATCATTTAACTTTTAATCCAAATCTTTTTTATTTAGAAATTCCTGAAACAACCTTGAAATGTTTTTATGTTTGTGATCAGTCAATTCCATTTAATAATATTTGCGATAAAACCGGTTTAAAATGTGGCAAAGCAGATTATTGCGGAAGAATTGTTGATTGTAATTCTTGTTCTGATGGGGAATTTTGTTCAAATGGAAAATGTGTTTGCGAAGAAAATTGGAACTGCGACTGGACAGAATGTGAACAAGACAGCGACGGAAAAAAATATTATTTTCCTGAAAATTGCGTTGATGAAAATAATTGCGGAACTCAAAATAATTTTCCTGAAAAAATTTCTTGCGATGTAACTATTTTTGAAAATTTAACTAACTGGGAACCAAACTGGGTTTGCACTGACTGGAGCAATTGCACTGAAGAAATGTCTTTTAGAAATTGTGTTGATGTAAATTGTTATAATTCTAATCTGTGTATAACTCAAAATCATTTAACTTTTAATCCGTTGATAAACTATGGCCCAATTTTTCCTCGAACAAGTTTTGTTTGCGAAGATGTTTGTCCGGTTTGGGGTTATAGAATTGGCGGGCCTTATTATGACGAAGGTTTTTGCTCAGGATTAAATTATGAATGCGGAGAATACAATAATTGCGGAAGTTCAATTACTTGCGGAGATTGTTCATGGGACAAGAGTTGCGTCGACGGAAAATGTATTTGCGAAGAAAATTGGAACTGCGACTGGACAGAATGTGAACAAGACAGCGACGGGAATTCTTATTCTTATGCGAAAAATTGCGTTGAGATAAATAATTGCGGAACAACTTTGAATAAACCTGAAAAGAAAATTTGTTACGAAGAACTTTGTTTATCAAATTGGGAATGCAGTGATTGGGGAGAATGCGAAATAAATTATAGTTTGGTAAATCTTGTTACTGGTTCTGCAATCAACGGAGTTCAGGAAAAAATTTGTTCAGATGAAAATAATTGCGAGCAAAATTATGAAGAAGAAAAAAATTGCGAAATTATCCCTTCTGAAGAAATAAAGTCAATTATAACAGAAGATCCTGAAACAAAAAATAAAGGAGTTAATTTTTTCCTTGAAAGTCCAAATAAAAAAGCAGAGGACTACTGGCACTGCCTTGATAAAAAATTAAATTACGACGAGGAACAGATTGATTGCGGAGGAAAAGATTGTTTTGAATGTTTGTCGCAGACCCCTTACACTTATTTTGATTGGCTGATTTGGGTAAAAATATTTTTGTGGATTTGGTTATTGTTCTTGTTAATTATATTTTTGTTTTTGAAAAAAGAATGGGTGAAAAAAATTTTTACAGAACAACCCGCTGATAATTTGGAGAAATGGATTGAAGGATTTTGGGGGTAATTAATTTTCTAAAATATTCTTACCTATTTCATATTTCTCTCTCGCGATTTCTTGATATTCTTTATCTGAAAAAATTTCTAAATATTTTTTTAATTTCTTATTTATTTTTTTCAATATTTCGTCGTCGGAAAGAATTGCTTCTTGTTTTTCTAATTCAATTAATTGTTTTACAAATTCTGGATAGAAAATTGAAAGTTTATCTGCAAGTTGGAAAATTTTTCCTTCTTGAGTTTTGGGTTTTGATGACGAGCCGTGATTTAAAATACAATCTTCAATAATTGAATTCAAAATGAATTTATCTCTAGAAATTTCCAAACTTTTTTCAGCATGATTTTCATCTCCAAAAATATATCCGACGTCGTGTAAATATCCCGCGATTTCAAATTGTTTTAAATCAAATTTTAAATTTTTTCTTTCAATTAAATCTTTAACTGCTTGAATTACAAACTTCGAATGAAGTAAAATATATTCTGCTTTTAATTTTGGAATTTTTTCTTTAAGTAAATTTTCGGAAAATTCTTTTGCAAGTGAGGGGGATGGTTTAATTAACATTTTTCTATAGCAAGTGCAATTTTTATATACGGAACATTTCCCATTCTTTCAATGTTTTATTGTTTACCCAAAACTATTTTTTCTGCAATATTCATTGCTTCTTTACATCTTTTTTGATGATTTTCTAAGAAATTATTTAAGAACGCTGTACAATTTTTTTTACAATCCCCACAATTTAACTTACCTTCTTTACATCTTGTGTAAGTTTTTTCTAGAAAGGAGCTATCTGGATTATGGAATCTAATTATCTCATAGATTTTGCATATTTCTGGATTCCCTCCATTTTCTTTCTGTTCCTCTAAGGTTTCTTTTCCTCCAGTAAAAGCATTTAAAATCTTTCTTTTTACTTCAGCAGGAGAATCTTTTAAAAAAATAGCCGTACTTGGCTCACTTGAACTCATCTTACTCCCTTCTTTTAAACCCGACTGATGCTCAAAATAAAAGAAAGAGGGAACTTCTAGATTATAATTTAATTCTCTAGAAATATCTCGAGTTATTCTAGCATGGGGATCTTGCTCTAACCCTATTCCAGTAATTGTAGGATTTTTACCCCACATAAACGGCAATTGTATATGTAAAATATCTCCTATTTGAAGTAATACTGCTGAAATCTTCCCAATATCTTTGTGACCATAAATGCCTTCAAACATATTACTTGAAATTTTTTTAGACAACTCAAAAACAAAACTATAATATTCTTTCTCTTTTTGAGACTGAACATAAATATCATTAGGATTAACCCCTAATGCAATTATATCTGCAACATTTTTAATTGCAACCTTTTTGGCAAAATCTAATGATGGAACTTTTGAATCTGGTCTACTTACATATGCATCAATATCACAGATACAAAATTTCCCTTTCGCACCAAGATTTTTAAATAAGTTAAAAAAATCTATATCTAATTTGTGGCCAAGATGTAAATCCCCCGAGGAAGCAATCCCAGTTAATTGCAAAAATGGTTTTTTATTTTTTATTGCATCACTAATTTTATTAAAATCTCTTTGAGCAATGAGAATTTTTCGTTTAAAAAGATAATGGTCTACAATATTTTCATAATTAAATTCCTCTAAACCAAATTCCTTAAAAACATGGTTATAATCTTCTATTTTACTATTTCCCCAAGCATCAATTTTCATCTGTTTAAAGAGATTATTAGTTTTATAAATCTTATCTTAACACAAAAATCTGCATATCCAAAAATAAGTTTACTTCGATAAAAAAGA
>CAYVCF010000010.1:0-19108 GCA_964450135.1 Candidatus Woesearchaeota archaeon | reverse complement strand
CAGAATAAGAAGATATTTGGCTATTTAACTATATCCCTTTAAGTTGACAATATCCCCTCACCACTAAAGAATGAAACAAGGGGGAAAATTGAAAAACAAAAAGATAAAAAACAAATTCATAAATTTTTATATAAGAATAAATTGTCATCTTCTTTTTTTTCTATTTTATAATCTAAATTTTCATAAAACCTAATCGCTAATTTATTTATTTTCTTAACTTTAAGATAAATCTTTTTGAATTTATTTTTAATTGCATAAGATTCAAGTTTCTTTAACACAAGGGACCCATATCCCTCTCCTTGATATTTCTTTTTTATTTGTATAGAATCAATAAAAATATTTGGGAATTCTTCACAAAAAAGAATATACCCGAGGTTTAAGGATTTTTTCTTTATTAACCATGTTTTATTTTTTTTGTTTAAAAATTCTTTTTCAATTTCCTTATTTATTGGTTTCCAATCAGGATAATATCCCTGCATATTTTCCTTTGTTAATCTTAAAATAAAATTCTTAAAAGTTTTATCTTGGCTTATATTAATAATCTCTGGAAGAAAAGGACATCTAGGGTCAGGCATAGTTATAGAATTAAAATTCCTTAATGCAAGTGCAGGACATCCCCCAAGACAATATTTTTTAAAATTACATTTAATACAGGGTCCACTTAATTGACTTTCGTTTTTGTTTCTTAAAGTATATAAAAGATTGTTGCGATCCCAGTAATGTTTTATCTTTTTAGAATCATCTTTAGAATTTTCTCCGAAAGAGATACAAGGATTTGGATTTCCTTTTGAATCAATGCTCATCTCGGTTTTACCTGCAGGACAATTAAAACAAGTTGAATCTTCTTTATTAGAAAAAAGGTTAAATATATTCGCTTGTATAGATATTTTCTTCCCCATTATCTCTACCTTTTTCTTATTTTTTTCAAAAAAATTTATTAGAGATTTCCAATCTTTTTCTGACGGATTAAATAAATTATGATTGATTCCTCTCCCATAAGGGATAACTGCAGAAATATTCCAAATTTTTACTTTGCTTTTTAAAAAGTACTCTAACAAATCAGGATAATCCCTTATAGTCCTTTTCATAAAAATAGAAGTCATAGTAACATTAAAGCCCTCTTCAGATAATTTATTCATATTTGCTACAATATTTGAAGGGGAAAAACTTGAATTAGTAATCTTTTTAAAATTTTTTATATCAAGGGTATTCAACGAGAACATAATCCTTACTAGATTGGCATCTTTCTTAAAAATATTTTTAAGTTGCTTTATTTTTTTATCATTCAAAAGAGAACCATTTGTATTTAGGGTAATAAAAAAACCAAGTTTATATGCATAAGATAATAACTCAAATATATCTTCCCTCATAAATGGCTCTCCTCCTGTAAAAGAAACTTCAAAAACTTCCAGCACAGATAATTCTTTAAGTATCTTCTTCCATGCTTTAGTGTTTAGTTCTTGTGAAGTGCAAATAGTTGGCGAAGATGAATTAAAACAATGGGTACAACAATAATTACATTTATCAGTTACTTCCAAAACTACTCGGATGGGAGATTTTAATTTCATATTATTCTTTTGTACGAAAGCATTCTTAACAATTTATCTATTTTTGAATCACCCTTAGATTTGGAAATTAATTTATCTCGGTAATTTTTAGAAAAATAATACTTTTTAACAATGTTCAAAACTTTCTTTGTAATTAAATGAGCACCCCAAAACAAATGATTATAAAGAAGATACCTTTTTCCCTCACTTCTAAATTTAAGAATACTTCCTTTTATCTTTTGCATTTTAAAAATAAAAGTTAATGATTAGAACCACTGCGACCAAACGATTCTGCCCAATTACCCTTTGAAGGAAAGTTTAATGTTTGTTCTTCGGATAAAGGCAAAACATCTTCAATTCCCAAACATTTATATCCAAACTTAAGATCCAATTCTCTCGGTAAATACTTTGTTTGATTTTCCATATCCTTTCCACATCTCTAAACTATTTAAACCTTCCCATTACCACTAAAGAATGAAACAAAGGGGAAACTATTTTTCAAGAAACCAGATTTCATTAATAAAATTAAATCTATACCCTTCTTTGTGTTTTGAATTTATTTCTAATTCAGTCAAAGAGCAATGTTCAATAAATAATTTAAAAATAGAATTATAAATTGACATTCCAAGCAAATCACCGACGAGGATTTTCAAAAATGCTCCGTGAGATACAATCAAAATATTTTTATCAGAATCTTTATACTTTTCAAAAATTTCTCTAAAAAATTTTCTCGCTCTTTCTCTAACTTCTTCTAAATTTTCTCCGTTAGGATCTTTTCTTTTTTCAAAACTTCCAGGCAAACTATCCCAATCAAATTCTTTGTGATTTTTTCCAACTAAATCTCCGTTATCTTTTTCTCTGATTAAATGAGTATATTCAACAGGAACTTTAATTTGTTTTAAAATTTCTTTTGTGGTTATCTCGCATCTCGGAATATCGCTAGAGATAATTAAATCAATTTTTTCTTTTTTTAATCTTGAAATTAATTTTTTAATTTGTTCAAAACCTTTTTCATTTACATCTCCGTGTTTTTTTCCTTGAATTATTCCGTCGACATTTTGTTTTGTTTGTCCGTGTCTTGTTATAAAAATCTTAGTCATTTTATCTTAAAATTAGTTTATTATTTAAACTTGATTATTTGCAACCCCATTTCCTCCTTCTAATGCGGATTTTGCAACTTCAGTATATCTTGATTCTAATCTAGAATCTTCTACAATTGATTTGAGAGTTTCTTTCTTAACATTTTTATTTCTTGCTACAACTCTTAATAGATATCCATATCCCCTTTCTTTTAATTGACCTGTTCCAAAATGATGCAATACTTCTGCATCACATAAAGGACTGCAAACAAGAGATCCGATTAAAGACCAATCTCCTGTTTGAGAATATTTTTTTGCAAGATTGTCAAACAATCTTTTTTGACCAGATTCACTTGCCCCCCATATTAATGCCGTGCTTATGAGTGGATCATCAGAAGGAATTCTTTCTCTAACCTCTTCAGGAGTCTCTGAATCACATGCCTCTCTAAAATGCACGACCCAATTTCTTCCTCTAATAGAACCTGTTTTTTGAATTGTTTCTTCCCAAACAATTTCTGAAAGTTCTCTAATTCTTTGTCTGTATTCATTAAAAACAGATCGAACATTTTCTGGAGAAGGATAACCAATAGTTTGCAATCTTTCCAGAGTTTTATTATCTAAAAGAGATATTCCACGATGAGTTCTTAAAACTATGACAACTTGTTCAGAAAGAATTGTTACTTCATCACCTAAATTTTTTCTTTGTCTTTCTGTATCTAATTTAGAAAATTCTTCTGGAGAACATCTTGCTCTTATTTTATCTATTTGATGATTATAGAGAACTTTGCAAAAATAGGTTTTTGAAATTTAATTTTGATTTATGCAAAAAATAATTAACTTTGTCGTTGGAAATTTCTTATAAAGTTTGCAAAAATATTTTAAATTTTTAGTTTAAAAATATTGCGTAGTAAAAATTATCTTTGCGATATCCTCCGGAGGCATTTAAAGATATCGCTTAACCGCAAAGAAAAGGGATGATGTGTGAGAAGAAACCGCTTAGGTTTCTTTCATTTTCCCTCAATTGTTAAATCACAATAAGAAGAAACGTAAGGATCTCCATCCATTTCTAATTCAAGAATATATCTTATTTGACAAGGAGGAGCATTTTCTGGAATATTAAATCTAACAAAAATCCCGTCAGAATCTATATTTCCCGCTTGGATTGTTCTACTCCCTTCTTTACCAAGGGTTATTAAATTTTCTGCTTCAAGAATTTTTAGATTACAGCTAATGTCTTTTTCATTTTGAACGCTAATTGAATAGTCAATCTTTTTTGTTTCATCTTCAACATTCCTGATTGAAAAACCAAACCCCAAAGAGTCAGAACCTTTTTTAATCTTTATTAACCTTGTTTCAGGATAAACGACAACTCTTCTGGAGTCATCTTCGGCAAATAATTTATTTATTTCTCCCTTGACCGCACTATCAATTCCATTTATATTTTCAACAGAACTTTTAAAAATTGTTCTAATCAAAACCAGACCAAGAATTAAAATCGTCATTAACAAAACAATTGTAACAATTGTGCCGACGCTCATCTCCATTGCTGCGCGATTATTTTTCATTTTAGGCGATTGGAAAATTTTGAAGTTGCTCTTTTATTAAGGGAGTTATGTAATAAACAAAAACAAGAAGGAAAATTATTCCTAAAATAATTCCTATTGTTCCGACGATAACTCCTGCTTTTCCGATTTTGGTTTTGTATTTTTTTTGCTGGATAATTGAGAAAATTAATCCCACAGCAGAAATTAAAATTCCGTTTGAACCAACAAGCAAAATTCCCAAAATCCCCAAAGTCAAACCAATGATTCCGAAGACCTCTTTGCTTTCCTCTTTTTTTTCTGGCATATTTTAATTAGATAAACTTATTTTATAAATGTTTTTGTAAGTCAGGTAGGCCAGATTCTGTAATTCGTCGTTGCCGAACCGAACTTGTTGACATTTGACTATGCGTCTCTAAGACTTGCACCTGTTGAGATGTTCGTTTCATCAAATCCTCGTCGTCGAAGTTTCCCGCAAGGTTCATAACTCAGACAAGGCTGTGGCGTTTCTTTGACAGAGCTTTGCCTCACGACAATCAGGTTTCCCTGACAACTTTCTTGCTCGCGACCTCGCTCGTTTATGGATTATCTCGCGAAATCGCTCGGTGTCCGGACCTTCCTCAGAATTCATATCGTTATATTCGACATCTGCTCATTCAAGAGCGAATTCCGAAGTCAACTTCCTGACTTACAAAAATACTGAGAAAAAACAATTTTTAAATGTTTCTTAAGATTTTTAGTTCATTTATATTGAGAATTTTTGAGTTCATCAAATCAATTCTCGGGCATGCAGTATTTATCCAAGATTGAATCTGCGGAAAATTTTCCATTTCAAAATTATTAAAATTATTTGCTAAGAAAAAATAAATTTTTTTATTATTAAATTTGTTTTTTATCTCGGAAATTTTTTTTAATTTCTCTTGTCCTGATTTAGTTGAGATAAAAACTCCTACGGATTTTGCGTTTAGAAAATTTAAAAGAGAAATTTTTTTATTTTTTTCAAATTCTTCAATTTCTTTTTTTGAAATTAGGAGGAGATTATTTTGTTCTAATAAATAAATAGGTATTTTCTTTTCATAAGCAAGAGAAATTGCGTGAAATTTTCCAGAACTTATTAATAGGATTGCCTGAGTTTCCGTCGGTATTTTTGGTTTTGAACAGCCGAGAACCTGAATTAATCCAAGAATTTTGTGATACCTTGAAAGAACTTTCTTTAGTTTTTGCGCGGTTTTTTCATACTGAATCGAATAAGCAATTAAAATTTTTTTGGGGAGTTTTTTTGAAACTTCTTTTACATTTAAATCAAACTCGTATTTTGACGTCGCTGGAATAAATAATTTTTTCATATAAAAGAAATGAAAAACTGAATTATAAATTTATGCGTCGGAAGTTTTAAAAACCGAACTTCGTATGATAAATTATGGCGGCAAAAATTCCAGAAGCGCAGGCAAGACTTTTCAAAAATATTTTCGTATGCAAAAAGTGTCATAGTAAAATTCGCGCGAGTCCGCAAAAAATTTTAGAAGGAAAAGTCAAATGTAGAAAGTGCGGAAAAAAAGCATTAAGGACTATAAGTAAAAAATAATTCACATGATTTAAAAACTAATTTTTCCTGAAATAATTATGGTGATTACAATTTTTGAAAAAATAGATCTGTCCCTTTTAGTAATTTTATTTGTCGTTCTTTCGTTTTATCTTTTTAAAAATCGCAAACAACTTCATACAGAGGGGGTCCTTCTTCTTTACAAAACTCAATGGGGGGTAAACTTAATTAAAAAAATCGGAGACAAATACAAAAAAACTTTAAAATTTTTAAGCTATGTTTCAATTGTCGTCGGATATTTTTTGATGATCGGAATTTTATATTTGCTTGGAAATACTCTTTGGAATTATTTGACAAATCCGTTGATAGTTCAGACAATCAAAGCCCCGCCGATTGCTCCGCTAATTCCGTATTTTCCTAAATTATTTGGAATGGAGAGTTTTTTTCCAGAATTTTACGCGGTCTATTTTATTCTCGCCATTTTAATTGTCGCGACAGTTCATGAATTCTCGCACGGAATTTTTGCGCGACTATATAAAATAAAAATAAAATCAACAGGGTTTGCATTCTTAAAATTTTTTCCTGCAATCTTCGGTGCATTTGTAGAACAAGATGACAAACAAATGGAAAAAGCAAAAAAGAAAGAACAGATGGCAATTTTATCTGCAGGAGTTTTTGCAAATTTTATCGTCGGAATAATTTTCTTTTTTGTTTTAGTTTTATTTTTTAATTTAGCATTTACTCAATCAGGAGCAGTTTTTCAGGATTATGTTTATTCTGTAGTTCCAATCTCTGCAATAAATTTTATCGACGGAAAAAATGTTTCTAATTTGGATTATAATTCTTTTGTGGAAATTTTAAATCAAAGTTCTAATAAAGGATTAATCTTGATAAAAGCAGGAAATAAAAATTTTTCAGGAGTCAAAGGATTTTTTACAGACGATAATGAAAATGTTTTACTTTATGAAAGTTTGCCTGCAATTAACTCAGGATTAAACGGGGTAATTGTAAAAATAAACAACGCTGAAATAAAAAATTTTAAGGACTTTAGAAATAATCTTCTTAGTTTTTCTTCTGGAGAAAATATTACAATAACAAATGACGCTGGAGAAATCTTTGAAATAACTTTAGCAAAAAAAGAAAATTCTGACTTGCCTTATTTGGGTGTTGCAAATTTACAAGAAACCAATTTTGTCGTCGGTGAATTGTCGCATTATTTGAGTTCTCTGCAAAGGCAGAATCTATATTTTAAAGAAAATACTTTTTACACTGAAAAATTTTTAGGCGCAGAATTTATTTATTATCTTTTTTGGTGGATTGTTTTGATTAATATTCTTGTCGCATTTTTCAACATGCTTCCAGTCAGTATTCTTGACGGCGGAAGATTTTTTTATCTGACAATTTTGGGCTTGACAAAATCAGAAAAAACCGCGAAAAGATCTTTTAAAATAATTAATTATCTAATTCTTCTTATCTTTATTGTTCTAATGATAAAATGGGCGACGAGATTTTTTTAGAAAAACTTCAGATTTATATAGTTAATTAAATATTTTTAATTATGAAGTTGATTCTTACGCGACATGGGGAAACAAAGGGAAATCTAAAAAAAATTCTTGCAAATATTGATGATCCATTAACAACGAGGGGTAAAAAACAAGCTAAAGCAGTATCTGAAAGATTAAAAAAAGAAAAAATAAACGCGATATTTTCTAGTCCAATAATTCGTGCTAAAGAAACTGCAAAAATAATTGCGAGAAACCATCCTAATGCAAAATTTATTTTAGCCGAGGAATTAAAAGAGATGAATTTAGGGAGTTATCTTAATAAAAAATTTGACGAGGTTAATTGGGATTTAATTCCAAAAGATGTAGAAAATAAAATAAGTTTGTATAGACGAGCAAAAAAAATAGTTAATCGTGTATTGAAACAATATCCAAAAGGAACGATATTATTCATTGCCCATAATGCAATAAACAAGGCAATAATTCGCTATCTTAGAAACTGGAGTCCTGAAGAAAATAAATCAATTCCTCAAGGGAATACTGCAATAAGTATTTTTGAAATTTCTACAAAAAGAAGAAAGGAAATATTATTTAATTGTATGAAACATTTAAAATGAAGATTAAACAAAAACAAATTCGCTATATTGAATTGATTTTAAAAAAAAATTTTTTAGAATATAAAAATAGAGGGTTGTTAGCAATTTATTTGTGGGGAAGTATTTTAACAGAAGATTTTAATTTTAAGTCAAGTGATATTGACAGCATTGCAATAGTTAGCGATAAAGCGAAAATAAAAGATAATAAGAATATAAATTGTTTTCTAAAGAAAAATTTAGATTATCGAGATTTTAAATTAAATTATCTTTATAAAAATGAATTGAACGGAGGCAGAATAAGAAGTCGTTTGGCGAGAGTTATTGACCCTCGTTTGTTGTTATTGGATTTTAAAAATTGGAAATATGTCGCAGGAAAAAAATATTCTCGGAAAAATTTCAAATTAAAGGAAATAAGTTTTGATGAAGCAATAAAATTAAATCTAAAAACAATCAAGAAAAAACATTTACTTCTCTTGAAAAAAGGGAATTTTAATTTACTGCAATACTTTGTAAAAAATCTTCTGAAAATAAATCATTATCTGAATGAAAAAGATTTTGGTGAACACAAATTTAGTTATAAAAGTTTAATTAAATTTTCTCCAGAAAAAAGAAAAAAAGTTGTTAGAATATTACTTAAAATGAAAAAGAGCAAATGGGATAAAAATTTAGCAAAAAAGAATTTACCTCTACTGATTGATTTTATTAACACTCTTAGCAACCTTTAAATTCTAAAACTCCTTGAAAAATTAATGGATGAAAAAATAAAAAACCTTCTCGAGAAACAACATTACAAACCAGTTGGAAATCATTCTGCTGTGCAAATTTGCAGGTGGACGAAAAAATCAATTCGCGACGAGGGTGTTTGTTATAAAGAAAAATTTTACGGAATAAAATCTCATCAATGTTGTCAAATGACTCCGTCGCTTTGGTGTCCGAATTCTTGTGTTCATTGTTGGCGCGCGATTGAATTTACAACTGGGAAAAAAATTCCTGAAAAAATTGATTCTCCGTCGGAGATTATAGAAAATTCAATTAAGGCGCAAAGAAAACTTTTAGAGGGATTTAAGATTTTACCAAAAACAAAATATAAAACTTTGAGCAAAGCAAATATGAAAAAATGGGAAGAGGCGCAAGAACCAATGCAGTTTGCGATTTCGCTTTCTGGCGAGCCAATACTTTATCCGCATCTTGGAGAATTAATTCAAGAATTAAGAAAAAGAAAAAAAACTTCTTTCTTGGTAACAAACGGACTTTATCCAAATGTCTTAAAAAAATTATTTGAAAAAAATCAATTACCGACGCAGATTTATATTTCTGTGAACACTTCAAATAAAAAAGATTACAAAAAATTTCACAGAAGTTTGGAAAAAAACGCGTGGGAAAAATTAAATCAAAGTTTGAAATTAATTCCTGAATTAAATAAAAAAACAAGAACAGTTTTTAGAATAAATCTTATTCGCGGATTAAATATGTCTGAAAAAAATATTTTGGGGTTTTCAGAAATGATAAAAAAATCAAAACCGCTTTTTGTTGAACTTAAAGGTTTTATGTCTGTTGGATTTTCTCGTCGGAGATTGGGTTATGAAAAAATGCCTGATGAAAATGAAATGAAAATTTTCGCTGAAAAACTTGCAGAAAAAACTGGATTGAAAATTTTGGACTGTCATGAATTTTCGCGAGCTTGGGTTTTGGGAAAAGAAAAAGAAAAACTAAAAATAAAAAGGAATTGAAGATAAAATTAATCGCACTGGATAGATTTTATTTTACCTCGTAGTTTCTTTCTAATCTAAAGAAACTTTGTTAATTTTCCGTAGGAGGCATTTGGAAAATCCCTTAACAAATTCGCAAATTTGTCAAATTTAGTTTTTCTGCCATTGTAGTTTCTTTTTTCTAAAAAGAAACCCATTTACAAATCAATAACTCCGTCTTTTGTTAAAGCCGCGAAACGAATTCCGATTGGTGAATTTATCAACGCCGAAATCAAAGCCATGTGCTCTTTTCCGTCGCCAGATGCAATTGAAAGCGCGACTTCTGTTCCTGAAAATTTTCCTTTTAATTTTTGTAAAAGTTCATCGCGCAATTCTTTTAATTTTTTATTTAAGTCAACTTGAATAAATTCAAATTTTTTTTCATGAGAAAATTTTTTTGCAAATTCTCCGCCGATTAAAATTATTTTTTCCCATTCTCCGTATTTCATTAAACCAGAAACCTGTGCCCAAGTTCCTTGACCTGTTGAAAGTAATGCGACTAATTCCATAAAGACAACCTCGCGGTTTTCCCAAAAATTTTATTTTTTGTTTTTAAAATTTTTGGGACATAGAAAATCCATTGGGAGATTTTCTCTGTTTTTAGAATTTTCCCTCTATTTGCGGTTAAGCGATATTTCTTTATGCTTCCGTCCATATCGCATAAATTCTCGCAATTAAATGTTTTACAAATTTTTTCTTCAACTAAAAATTTCATAATTAAAATATAGTCCCTTTATTTTTAAGTATTGTTGTAGTGGGATATATTTATTCAATTAATTTTCAAAAAATTCTATTCCAAGTTCTTCCTCTATTTCTGCGTGCTTGATTGATTCCATTGACTGATGAGTTCCTAAAATTTGATTGCTTTTTACTCCTGTTACGATTAATAAAACTCGAATTGATTTGTCCATGTCTGGAGAAATTTGCGCGCCCCAAATTAATTTCGCGTCAGGGCTTAATCTGTTTCCCACTATTTCAATTATGGATTTACATTCTTCTAAACTCATATCTGGTCCGCCGATAATATTTACAAGTGCGCCTGTTGCTCCTGAAATGTCAACATCAAGAAGAGGATTGTTAATTGATTTTTCAACTGAATCTTGCGCGCGATTTGGAGAATCTGATTCTCCCATTCCAATTAAAGAGACCCCGCCGTCAACCATTACTGCTTTTATGTCAGCAAAATCTAAATTTACTAAACCAGAAGTTGTAACTAATTCTGTAACTCCCTTTACTGCGTTTGTCAAAATCTCATCTGCAATTTTAAATGCAGTATGCAAGGGCAAGTCAGGCGCGAGTTCTAAAAGTTTGTCGTTTGGAATTAAAATCAAAGTATCGACGACAGATTCTAATTTTTCCAAGCCCTCTGTTGCGTTTTCAATTCTTTTTTTTCCTTCAATTGTGAAGGGGAAAGTCACAATTGCGATTGTTAATGAGCCCTGTTTTTTTGCCATGCGTGCGATTTCAGGAGCAGCTCCTGTTCCTGTTCCTCCGCCCAAACCGCAAGTTATGAAAACCATGTCTGCGTTTGCGATTTTCTTTTTTATTTCTGATTCAGATTCTTTCGCGGACTCTTGCCCGACTTTTGGATTGCTACCTGCTCCAAGTCCTTGAGTTAATTCTCTGCCGATTAAAATTTTGTGGTCTGCGTTTGCATATAATAAGTCCTGCGCGTCTGTATTCATTGCGATTAATTCTCCGCCTTTAATTCCGATCTCCCTCATTCTAGATAAGGAATTATTTCCTCCTCCGCCGACGCCGATTACTTTAATTTTTGCGGATTGTTTTTGAATTATTTCTTCAAGTTCTTTATCAATTTCTGCAGTAGAACTTTGCGAAATATTTTTAGAACCAAATCCTTTTCCAGACGTGAAAGTTCTCTCTGAATCGTCCATCTTTTTTCCTCAATTAAAAAAGAAATTTTTTGTTTATAAGGATTGTTGTAGTGTTAAGTCAAGTTCATAACTTAACATAAATCTCATTTGGATAATTTTTAATTCCGCGATGAAATCTTTTTTCATTAAACCAAATTCTCCATTTTTCTATGCATTTGTCGTCGAGCCACAACGAAAAAATAAAATAAAAACACTATTTAAATCTGTTTATGAAAAATTTTTAGAAAAAATCCTTGATGTTAAGATTGGCGATGGACTTAACATGTAGTTGAGGAGAACCATTGGTTCTCCTTACATTAACCTCTCCTTTTCTGTGCATGTAAGTGATATCTCTTCAAATAATTCGCACTCTTGCATTTATGGATTATTAGCAAAAATGCTCACCCCCAGTGGATATCACAAAGATTTACAATTCAACTTTTTTGCAAATCAGGACAAATAAAAAATCAAAGTGTTCAAAAAATTGCAAAACAGCTACGACAATAATAAAAAATTATTTTTCTAACTTTTTAGTTTCTAATTCAAGTTCAAGAAGTTCTTTGAATTTGTCTTTGAAAAGTTCTGCAAAAGGTTTTATTTCTTTTTGAATTTCTAAAATTATTTTCTTGTCTTTGATTTCAAATTTTAGTGGTTGGCGGAACAAGAATTCAATTAATGACTTTGCTTTTTCATTTAAGTCAGAAATTTTTCTCTTTACATCAACTTCGTAAATAATTTCTTTTCCTGCAAGCGGGTGATTGAAGTCCACTGAGACCCTTCCGCTATTTACAGAAAGAATTTTCGCGAGCCGATTGTCTAAATTGAAAATCATTCCTGGAACTGGATTTTGATTGTGCTTTGCAAATAAATTTAGCGGAATTATTTGAATTAATTTTGCATCGCGTTTTCCAAAGGACTTTTCAGGAAAAAGTTCAATCAAATGTTTTCCTTCATTTTTTCCAATTAAAAAATCGTCAACGCCTTGAATAAACATTCCATGCCCGAGCGCAAAAGAAAATTTTTTTGATTGCTCGTCGAGATTTTTGTTTTCTGGATTTAATTTTTCCAAAACTTCGCGAATGTTTGAATCAAAAACCGCGCCGGTGTCTTTAATTTTTCCGACGAAATCTATTTCAATAAAATCATTTTTGTTTAATGTCATGATTGGATTAGAAAAAAAGTGTTTTTAAATATTCTTGTGAGATTTGAAAAATCCAATTAAAAAAAGAATAAATGAGATAAATGAAAAAAAAGAGTATCCTACAAAAAGGAGTATCATTATGGTAAAACTACTAAGAGAACTATCTGTTTCAAAATTTTTTAAGAGATATTCAAAGAAGTTTGGAAAGAGATACCAAATAGAAATAACAAAACCCCAAGAGAGATTAATCCAATAAGCCGCTTTAATGAAATCATTTTCTTCTTTTTTTAAAAATAAAAAAATTGCAGAGATAATTAGATAAACAAATGAAAAAATCACAATTAGTAAAGGGATTAATCTAAAAGCAATCGAGCCAATCCGATTTATTACCTGTTCATCAAAACTTATTTTTGCAAGGAATATAGAAATTGAGATTAATAAAAGTAAAATAAAAATAATATTCAATATCTGCATTAATTTCATAAGATAAATAAGTGGAACTTGTTTTTAAAGTTTTTTAACTGCTTCAGAAATTCTTTGAGAATCTGCTATTAATTCTTCTACTCTCCTTAATTGTTCTTTAGAATGTTCTTCAAAGTATCTTGCAATTTCACTAGGATGTGTTAATAAAAAATCTTCATATGTTTTCAAACCATTGCACGGACAACCTAAAACAAAATTTCTTCCTGCCAATGTTCTAACTGAAATCGCTTCATAATTTTCATGACCAATAAATCTATTTGGATTTTTTCTTGTTCTTTCTCTTAAAGAATCTAATTCTCCTTCTTCCATAAATTCTGAACTTCCAGCATAATTTATTCTTCCACAACTACACTCTGCTTGAGGAGTTCCAATTCCAGAACCACAAAAAGTTTTCATAAAAAGATCGCTTGGTTCTCTATCTTCACTTAGCATTTATAAAAATATTTTTTAGAGTTTTAAAATATTGTTGTGATGAAAAGAAACCTAAGCGGTTTCTTTATCGATTTCCCTTCTTGTGCAGAAAAGCGATTTCTTAAAATGCCCCCAGTTGAAATCGCATAGAATTTTACAATTTCCTCTTCACAACTTTAGCGCCTTCAATTTCCCAGTATTCGCAATTTTCTCCCTCGACAAGTGAGTCAAAGACCTCTTGGTCTGGGCAAGCAAGGTCAAGTGTTTCAAAATTTTCAAGATTCATTACATTCACTACTTTATTTCCTTTTGATAAAACTTGTGCTTTCATTTTATTTACAACTGGAACTTCAAATCTGTCGTGACCAGGGGAAACAAAAACTTTTTTGTTTCCAGAAATCATCCCGATAACTTCCATTCTGCATTTTGCGTGTCCGTGTTTTCCTGTTTTTGAAATATCAACTTTTCTAACAGTGCAGGCCTCTCCGTCGACAATAATATTTGTTCCGACTTTTGCCTGTGTTGCATCAACAATTTTTAAAACCATAAATGAGATAAAAAAATTAAGTTTATAAATTTTTACTCTTGATTAGCAAAGTTTTTTAAGTGAGATAATTTGTAAATTATTAACGGGGATATGGGGTAGCCTGGTAGCCTTTCAGGTTTGGGTGAAGAACTCTTGAAAATATCTTGAGAACTTCCTGAATACCTGACGACCGCGGTTCAAATCCGCGTATCCCCATTTAATATTGAACGCAGTTAAATATTATTATGGATGTGGTGTTTGCGTAATTCAAATTCAATTTTTAATCAAATCCCGAAAGTTTACGCGAGGGCTATTGCCTCAAAACAAAAAGTGAGCGTGGGCTTGAGCAGTATCCCCATTGGATTTGAACAAGAGAAGCGGTTCAAATATTTCAAATGTAACGTCATTTGAAATTCCCAAAATTTTCTTTGAAAATTTTTAGGACCGCGTATCCCCATTAAAAAGAACCTAAGCGGTTCTCTCAAAATTTTTTATTTTGTTTCTTAAATTTTTGGGACATAGAAAATCCGCTGGAAGATTTTCTCTGTTTTTAGAAATCTCCCTTTTCTTTGCGGTTAAGCGATATTTTTTTATGCCTCCGTTCATATCGCATAGAATTAAATTTAAGCGGTTCCCACAAAATTTTTTAATTTTGTCTTGAAATTTTTAGAACCACGTATCCCATAAAATAAAAATCTAATTTGAAAAGAATTTCCCAACCCAAAATTTAAAAACCCATTTTACAAAGCTTAAATATAAAATGTCAACAAAATTAAAAAAAACAAAGTCAGCTGGAAGGTTTGGGGCGAGATATGGAAGATCTGTCAGGACAAGAATCGTCGCTGTTGAATCAAAACAAAAGAAAAAACAAAAATGTCCATACTGCAAAAAGTTAGGAGCAAAAAGAACTTCAAAAGGAATTTGGGAATGTTCAAAGTGCGGAAAAAAATTCGCATCAAATGCATATCATCTTGAATAAAATGGCAAACTATAAATGTTTCAAATGCGGGAAGAAAATAAAAAATAAAGAACTTGAAAAAAGATTTGTTTGCACAAATTGCGGAAGCAGAATCTTTTACAAACCAAGAGAAAAAGTAAAAGTTGTCAAGGCAGTTTAAAATGACAAAAGAAAATCAAGTTCAGGAAATAAATTTATTAGAACAAAATTTACAGCAATTGCTTTTGCAAAAACAAGCGTTCAATATGGAACTTTCAGAAACAGAAACTGCGTTAGAAGAAATAAAAAATTCTGGAGAAGAAGTTTTCAAAATCGTCGGACAATTAATGATCAAATCAGAAAAGAAAAAAATTGAAGAAGAACTTTTGCAAAAAATAAAACTGCTTCAACTTCGTTGCAATTCCCTAGACAAACAAGAAAAAATTTTCAGCGAAAAAGTAGAATCATTGAGAAAAGATATTTTAAAACAGACCAATTAAAATATATAAAACATCCCCGAAATCTTTATAAATCAACCACTTCTAATTTCCTTATGGTGCTTGACAGAATCAAAAGAGTGTTTTCATCTGGCGAAAATGACGTCGCTGATTATCTGGAAATAGATGTTGAATCAAAAGAAGAAAAAGAAAAAAAAGTTCAGGTTAGATTATTTGTTATGCGATCTTACGACGATGTGACAACGATTCTTGATTCTTTAAGAGAGGGTTATACTATCGCAGTGATTGACATAAAAACTCTGAGACAAAAAGATCCTATTGAATTAAAAAGAGCAATTTCAAAAATCAAAAAAACTGCAGAGGCACTTGAAGGAAGCATTGCATTATTTGGCGAGAACAATGTTATTGTTACTCCCTCTTTTGCACAGATTTCAAAACAAGTTCCAAAACCAACCGAAGATAGATCAAAATATGATTTTACAGATTTTTAATTCTTGAAAAAATTAATGAGAGATTAGGTGAAAAAATTTTGCAAAGCATCGTTGATAAAATCGTTAATTTCTGCAAAGCAGTTTGAATTAAAAATAGATTATAGTCAACTTCTTTGTAATCCACTTTGCATAAGATAAAAAAATCGCGACTAACTTTAATTCAGAATTTCAGAGATTAATATTATTTTCTTAAAATTTTCTGCCAAGCGATTAGCAAAAAAAATTTTCAAACAAGTGCGTGCCTTGAGTGCGCCAAAAATATGGCGACGAAGTCGCAAAATTCATTTGCTTCAAAATTATCCCGCTCCAAATTTTTCTACATAAAAATTTTTAATTGAAAGAAAATTTTTTCTAGTTTCTCGTCGAGAAAATCCTAAGCAAAATATCTGAATTGTAAATTTCTTGAAACAATTACATTAATACATTTCATCACAACAATTTTTATAAACATTAAAGTTATGATTTTTGTATGAGTAAAAGAAAACAAGTAGTTATCCCAGAAAAGGTAAAACAACGGGGGACTAATAGAGAAATAAATAGACCAGATTCAATAGTATTTGATTTTATGCCAATTCTAATCGGAAATGAATTTAGAACAAATGAGATATTAATGATGCAATTATTTCGCGATTCTCCAGCAACAAGTGGCCCAATGATGTTAATGAACACTGCTTATTCTTTACTTGGATCTAAATATCTTGATGATAATAATATAACGCCTGCATTAGAATGTTACAAATTTGCTTTATGTGAACGAACAGCATTAATTGGCTTTGTTTCATCTTTAAAACAAAATGTTTTATTAAATAAAGAAGAACTTTCACAGCTAAATTTTGAAAGTGAATTAGAAACCAGATTAATGCATGAAATTGCAAAAAGAAGCAAAACAGAAATAAATACAGAATTTTATGGGCCTTGGGTTGAAAAGCTCAGGGCATTACGTAAGTATGTATATTCACTAAACGGACCAGAATACAAAACAAGACAATATTTTGAAGCCCTTCTTGAATTAGGATCTTATGAATCAGCGAGGGATCTTGCCAAAGATTTAGGGGGCATGGATTTAGTTAAAAGAGTTGAATTGGCGAGACCTAAAGAAATATTAGATGTTAAATGGTTAAATAAATATGTTCAAAAGAATCATCCTGAGACTTCTCTCATGAATTATTAGATAAATCTGTTCGGGGAAATCATCCTGAGTCTTTTATCGTCTTTGCATGTGATTAATTTTTCCTAATAACAAAACCTCAAACTTATTTTTAATTTTTCTTTAGTTCGTCGAAAAGAAATTAATTTTTACATTGCACTTCTGCAAAGATCATATATTCCAACTCAGTTGATTTTAAATAAAGTTGGTGATTAGGTCAATTCTGCATTCTTCACAAACTCCCTCTTAAAAAATTTTCTTCAACTTTCTTTTAAATTATTTTACATAAAAATTTTTCTCGCAAAATTTTATAAACCCCTTATCACAAATTATTTTATGGAAATTACTCAATCAACAAAATCTTTTTTTGTAAAATGCCGACGGGTTTGGCAAGTTATGAAAAAACCGACGAGAAAAGAGTTTCAGCAGATCGCAAAAATTTCTTCAATCGGTATTTTAGTTCTCGGAGTTTTGGGTTTTGCAATTTCAATTTTTGTAAAATTTTTTAATTAGAAAAATTTATAAACCGCGATTTCACTCTAATATTATTCTTCTAAGATTTTATATCTTAGTTGGAACAAAATAAGAAAAATAAAATGATTTTCATAATAAAAGTAACGACAAACAAAGAAGAACGCGCAATTGAAATGATAGCTGAAAGAGTTCAGAAAAAAAATTTGAACACTTTTTCAGTTGCAGTTCCTGCTGGACTAAAGGGTTATATAATTTTAGAGTCAGAAGACAGAGAATCCGCAGAAGAGTCGGTTTTTAATCTACCTTATGTCAAAGGAATTTTGGGAAATACAATTAATTACGACGAGATAAAAAATATGATTGAGCCAACAGCGTCGGTGATTTCAATAAAAGAGGGGGATATTGTGGAAATGATCGGGCAAACTTTGAAAGGAGAAAAAGCAAAAGTTTTAAGAATAGACAAACAGAAAGAAGAAGTAGTTGTTGGATTATTGGGCGCCGCAGTTCAACTTCCAGTAACAGTAAAATTAGATAATGTAAAAGTTATCAGAAGAGATGAATATGAAAACACCGACGAGGAAATTGAAGAACAACATGAAATTCCAGACGAGCAAGGAGAAATTGTTCCTGGATTAGGAGATTATTAAAATGCAAATAAAACTTTTAGTTGAAGGCGGGGCAATGAAGCCAGGACCTGCGCTTAGTCAGCAACTCGGACCAATTGGAGTTAACGTCGGAAAAGTTATTACAAGAGTTAACGAAGTTACTCAAGGATTCAAGGGATTAAAGGTTCCTGTTGAACTTGAAGTTGATGTTTCTACAAAAGAGTTTGATATAAAAGTTTTCTCGCCTCCTGTTTCAGAATTATTAAAAAAAGAATTGGGCCTAGAAAAGGGCTCTGGAGAACAAGAAAAAATAAAAGTCGCGAATGCTTCAATTGAACAAATAATTTCTGTTTCAAAAACAAAATTTCCAAACTTGCTTTGCAAAAATTTAAAACTTGCAGTTAAGACTGTTGTCGGAACTTGCTCTTCTTTAGGAATTCTTGTTGAAAATAAAAATGCAAAAGAAGTTGAAGAAGATATTGAGTCAGGAAAATATGACAAAGAAATTCTTGAAGAGATTACAGAAACCCCGTCGGAGAAAAAAGAAAAATTAGCAAAATATTTTTCAGTGATTAAAGACGCTCAAGAAAAACAAAAAGCTGCTGAAGTCGCTGCAAAAGCAGTTGCAGAAGCTGAAAAAGAAGCGGCTGCAAAAGTTGCCGGAACAGAAACTGCAAAAACTGCAGAAGCAGTTGCAAAAACTACAGAAGTAGCAAAGCCAGTTGAAGTGAAGAAATAATTTTTGCGGTTGAGGGGAATAATTTTATGAAAAAATTTGGAGATAGGAATGGCGACGAAGTTACATTTATTAAAATGATTAATCTCTAAAATCCTTAATTAAAATCTACCGCGAGTTTTAAATCGTCATCAAGGTTCTTGCAAAATTATGAAAAATTCTTAAAATTGTTTGATTTGTTATTTTCTCTTTGGAGTTCGGCAAGTTGCAAAATTATTTAAAGAGAAATTCATCAAATTAAATTATATCCTGTAAGATAGAAATATTTA